>NZ_JARUXD010000007.1:0-79150 GCF_030433875.1 Curtobacterium sp. PsM8
CCCCCCCCCCCCCCCCCCCCCCCCCCCCCCCCCCCCCCCCCCCCCCCCGCCCCGCGGGGGGCGGGCGGCCGCGGCGCCCCCCCCCCCCCCACGGCACCGGCGACGACGGCCGCGGTGTTGCCCGCGGTGATCGCCACCGCGGCCCCCAGGACGTGCAGGACCACGAGACCGTTCTCGACCGAGGCCTGGCTGCCGTGGAAGAGGCCGACCAGGACGATGCCGACGCCGTGCGCCACCGCCAGGACGGTGAACCACCGTCGCGCAGCTGGTCGCCCCGCCGCCAGGCTCCGGGCAGCGAGCGCGGCCACGACGAACAGCACGCCGTGCAGCACGAAGGCGGTGTTCATGAGCAGGTGGAGTGGCGAGTCGATCGCGCGCCCCTGGAACACCTCCGTGTCCGGTACGCCGAGGTCGCTGATGTAGTTCGTCGCGTACGAGTACCCCGGGAACGCGCTGGCGCTGACGGCCTCGGCGACCAGGTAGAGCGCCGCCGCCGCGATCCAGCAGGAAGCAGCAATGGCAGACTGATGTGGTCGCATGCCGACCAATCTAGTCGGTCGGTGACACGCGGTGGTCACCGACCCCGGTGCTCGATCGTCGCCGACGCGTCCGGACCCGTCGGCAGGGAGGCCCGGGCCTGCTCCCACACGTCGTCACCGGCATCGAGTGCAGAGCGGAGGTACGCCGTGGTCAGACGCTGCACCAGGGCGACGCGCTCCGGGTCCTCGTCGGTGGTCTCGGCTGCCTCGTAGCCCGAGATCCCGCCGAGGCCGTGCTCCCCACCGTGGAGGACGAGCAGGTCGGTGGCGCCGGGGCTCTGCGTGTAGGCGTCGGTGAACCAGTCCGGGCCGCGGGTCGACATCTGCGACTGGTCGTGGTCGCCGGCCACGACGAGCGTCGGGGTCGTCAGTTCGGCGAAGGACGGCCGCATGAAGGGGAAGTGCTCGGCTGCGAACGGGACGAGGTCGTCGCCGGCCACGCCGGTGGCCGCGAGCAGGACGCCGGCGGTGATCCGGGCCTCCCGTCGGTCCTCGCCGGGCTGTCCGTCGTCGTCGAGGACCCGCGCGCCGAGCAGGCTCTGCACGCTCTGGCCGCCCCAGGAGTGCCCGGAGGCGGCGATCCGGCTGTGGTCGACGCGTCCGCTCAGGCCGGGCAGGGCGGCCTCGACGGTGTCGAGTTGGTCGAGCACGCGGACCAGGTCCGTGGTGCGCTCGGACCAGATCGTCGGGAAGAGCGGGTGGTCGAAGCCGATGCCGTTGCGACGGGAGTCGAGGTGTGTCGGCTGCACCACGACGAACCCGTGCGCCGCCCAGAACGAGACGAGGGGTGCGTACGCGTCGAGGTGTTGGCCGTTGCCGTGCGAGAAGAGCACGACGGGCAGGTCCGTGCCGGTCGCCGGGGCGGACACGCGGAGCTGCAGGGGGAGCGGGCGGCCCGGTGCGTCGAGGGTGACGGGGGCGACGGAGAGGACGGGGGTGCCGTCGCCGAGCAGGTGGTCCAGGGCGGGGGTGGTCGAGGTGGGCACGGGGTTCCTTCCACAGGGGTGCCCGCTGCCGTACGATGAAACGGAGCGGTGTTCCGGACAGTACCGGAACGCTGTTCCGTTTGCAACGACCATCGAGGAGACGACATGCCCGAGCCCGGTTCCGCCGCGTCCGATCCGGTGCAGCGCAGCGACGCGCGCCGGAACCAGGAGACCCTGCTCGAGGCCGCCGCCCGGGTCTTCGTCCGCTCCGGCGTCGACGCTCCGGTGCGGGCGGTGGCGACGGAGGCCGGGGTCGGCGTGGGCACCGTCTACCGGCACTTCCCGACACGAGCCGACCTCGTGCTGGCCGTGTACCGCCACCAGGTGGAGGCGTGTGCGGAAGCGGGCCCGCGCCTCCTGGCCGAGTCGTCCGACCCGGACGTGGCGTTGCGTCGGTGGATCGCCCTGTTCGTCGACTTCCTCGTCACGAAGCACGGGCTGCCCGACGCCCTGCACGGCGACGGCGAGGCGACCGACGCCCTGCACCGGTACTTCGTCGACCGGCTCGTGCCGGTGTGCACCGACCTGCTGACCGCCGCGCGGAGCGCCGTGCCGGGGCGGGCGACCAGCGCGGGGGTCACCGGCTACGAACTGCTCCGCGGGGTCGGGAACCTGTGCATCGGGACGGCGGACGACCCGGAGTTCGACGTCGAGCGGGCCGTGCAGGTCTACGTGTCCGGTGCGCTCGTCGGTGTCCCGGGCGAGTGAGCACCGCGCTCCCGGCGCTCAGTCCTCGGTGAGTGCTGCCGCGTAGGCGCGCACCGACCGGTTGTACCGCGGCAGGGCCGGTTCGATCGTCTCGACGGCCAGCCGCAGCGCCTCGTCGCTCCGTCCGGCACTGTGCAGGGCGAGCGCGAGGAACACCGCCGGAGCGTCGCCGATCGACGGGTGGGCGGGGGCTGCGCGGAGCATCGTGATCGCGTCCTCGACCCGGCCCAGGTTCCGGAGCGTCGACGCGTGCTGGATCACCATCTGAGCGGCACGGATCGGGTCGACCGTCCCCAGCCCCTCCGCGGTGGCCCGGCTGTACTCGACGTCGGCCTCGACCTCGTGCCCGCCGGAGTCGTACGCACCGCCGAGCTCGAAGGCCCCGAGCGCCGGGTGCGGTGCGGCGTCGGCCAGCTCCCGCATCCGGACGATCCGCTGTTCGCCGTCGGCGTCGGGGTCGGCCCAGAGAGCGTCGACGTGCTGCTGCCACTCCGTCATGTCCACCGCGCCAGCCTAGGGGGCGCCCCGATCCCGGACCGTTGGCCCGTCAGCCTTCGGTGCCCCGTCAGCCCTCGGTGACCCGCCCGGCCTCGACCCGCCACTGCCGGTCGAGCTGCACGGTGTCGAGCATCCGCCGGTCGTGGGTCACCAGGAGCAGCGTGCCCTCGTACGTCTCGAGGGCCTGCTCCAGCTGTTCGATCGCGACGAGGTCCAGGTGGTTCGTCGGCTCGTCGAGCACGAGCACGTTCACCCCGCGGGCCTGCAGGAGCGCCAGCCCGGCCCGGGTCCGCTCGCCGGGTGAGAGCTCACCGGCGGCCCGCCCGACGTGGTCCGCCTTCAGCCCGAACTTCGCCAGCAGGGTGCGGACGTCCGCCGTCGTCATCTCGGGGACCAGCCCTTCGAAGACCGCGGCGAGCGGCTCCGTGCCCGTGAAGAGCGAGCGGGCCTGGTCGACCTCGCCCACGGCGACGCTCGACCCGATCGACGCGGTGCCGCTCGTCGGTTCCTGTCGCCCGAGCAGCGCCCGCAGCAGCGTCGACTTGCCGGCACCGTTCGGGCCGGTGATGCCGATCCGGTCGCCGCCGTTCACCTGCAGCGACACCGGGCCGAGCGTGAAGTCGCCCTGCTCGTAGCGGGCGTCGGACAGGGTCGCGACGACGGCGGAGGACCGCGGTGCCTGGCCGATCGTGAACTCGAGCTGCCACTCCTTGCGGGGCTCCTCGACCTCGTCCAGGCGGGCGATCCGCGACTCCATCTGCCGGACCTTCTGCGCCTGTTTCTCGCTCGACTCGCTCGCGGCCTTGCGGCGGATCTTGTCGTTGTCCGGCGCCTTCTTCATCGCGTTGCGCACACCCTGGCTGGACCACTCGCGCTGGGTCCGGGCGCGGGAGACCAGGTCGGCCTTCGTCGAGGCGAACTCGTCGTAAGCGTCGCGCTTGTGCTGCCGAGCGATCTCGCGTTCCTCGAGGTAGGCGTCGTAGCCACCGCCGAACAGCCGGTTCGACGACTGCGCCAGGTCGAGTTCGAGGACCGCCGTCACCGAGCGCGCCAGGAACTCGCGGTCGTGGCTGACCAAAACGACCCCACCGCGGAGGCCGCGCACGAACTCCTCGAGCCGGTCCAGCCCGTCCAGGTCCAGGTCGTTCGTCGGCTCGTCGAGCAGCACGATGTCGAAGCGTGAGAGCAGCAGTGCCGCGAGCCCCACCCGGGCCGCCTGACCACCGGAGAGCGAGGTCATGAGCGAGTCCGCCGTCACGGAGCCGTCGGGGGCGTCGAGGGTCAGGCCGAGGTCGGCGAGCACCACCGGCATCCGCTCGTCGAGGTCGGCGGCCCCCGAGGCGAGCCAGCGTTCGAGTGCGGTCGAGTACCGGTCCGCGGCGGCGTCGCCGGCGTCCGGTTCGCCGAGGGCCAGGGCTGTCGCGTCCATCTCCGCCGCCGCCTCCGCACACCCGGTCCGGCGGGCGACGTACCCGGCGACCGTCTCGCCGGCGACCCGCTCGTGCTCCTGCGGCAGCCAGCCGACGAACGCGTCCGTCGGGGACAGCGACACGGTCCCGGCGAGCGGCTCGTCGACCCCGGCCAGCAGGCGCAGCAGGGTCGACTTGCCGGCGCCGTTCACGCCGACGACGCCGATCACGTCACCGGGCGCGACCGTGAGGTCGAGGGAGTCGAACAGCGTGCGGGCGGCGTAGCCGCCGGCGAGCCCCTTGGCGACGAGCGTGGCGGTCATCCCCACATCGTCCCACCTCGCCGGGCCGGGCACGCACCGGACGGGAGGCACGGTGCGGCCCGGTCCCGTGCCTCCCGCCCGGTGCGCTGCCAGACTGACGGCATGCGACGCGTGCTGGTTCTGGGCGGGACCGGGTGGTTGGGGCGGGCGGTCGCCGAGGCGGCGCTGCGGGACGGCTCCGAGGTGACGTGTCTGGCACGAGGCGAGTCGGGGGAGCCGCCGGCCGGTGCACGGTTCGTCCGGGCCGACCGCTCGGCAGCTGACGCCTACTCCGGCGTGGGCGACGCCTGGGACGACGTCGTCGAGTTGGCGACCGATCCGGCGCACGTGACGGGCGCGCTCGAGGCCCTCTCGGCCCGCACCGCGCACTGGACGTTCGTCTCGACGATCTCCGTGTACGCCCGCACCGACCGGGCCGGTGACGACGAGGACGCGCCGGTCGTCGAGCCCGTCGAGCCGGTCGAGCCGGTCGACCCGGTCGACCCGACGCCGTACGCCGACGCGAAGGTCGCGGGGGAGCGGGCGACCCGGCGGGTGCGGGGGACAGACGCGCTCGTGGTCCGCCCCGGGCTCATCGTCGGACCCGGCGACCCGAGCGACCGGTTCGGCTACTGGGCCGCCCGGCTCGACCGCGGCGGCGACGTCGTGACGCCGGTCCTGGAGGGCCGCGCCGTGCAGGTCGTCGACGTCACGGACCTGGCGGAGTGGATCGTCCGCGCCGGGCGGGCGGGCACGGTCGGGACCGTCGACGCCGTCGGACCGAGCGCGTCGATGCGGGCGTTCCTCGACGAGGTCCGGGCCGCGACCGGGTTCGACGGGAGGCTCGTGGCCGTCGACGACGACACCCTCCTCGAGCAGGGGGTCGCCTACTGGGCAGGCCCCGCCTCGCTGCCGCTGTGGATCCCGGTCGGCGAGGTGGGGTTCGCCCGGCGGGCCGGTCGGGCGTTCCTGGCGGCCGGCGGGACGGTCCGGCCGCTCGCCGAGACGGTGCGGCGTGTCGTCGAGGACGAGCGGGCCCGAGGGGTGGGGCGGGTGCGGCGATCGGGGCTCACCGACGCGGAGGAGCGGCGGGTGCTCGACGTGGTCCGTCCGGGCTAGCGCGCCTCGGGAGTGGGCACAGGGCCTGGGATCGGGTCTGAGTCCGGTGCTGCTCCTGTTCCTGGCTCGAGGGGTGCTGCCGAGTCGAAGGCGACGGTGAGCAGGGGCAGTTCATCGCGGGGGAGCACTGCCGTCACGACCCGCCCGTCGTCGAGCTCGATCGCCAGGCCGAGCACGAAGGGGTCCGTGTCGAGGAGCAGGCCCGGGCGCTCGACGCCGTCGACCAGGACCGGGTGTCCGGACTGGACGCTGCGCTCGTCGACCAGGGTCGGCCACGGGTGCTCGGTCGGGTCCGGGATGCCGTGTTCGTCGCGGTACCGGTTCATCAGGACGTACCGCACGTGCTGCACGAGCTCCTCGGCCGGTGTCGGACGAGTCCCGCCGGGCGCCGTCCAGTGCGTCTGCACGACTTCCCACAGCATCGGGTAGTGCAGCCGCTCGACGCGGGCGACGAGCCAAGCCGGACGGGGCCAGGGCGGCACCTGGTCGAGGGACCGCCGGCGATCGTCGTCCATCGCCGCCAGGTTCACCGGATCGCCGTGGTCCGCGGGGTTCCGCCAGAGCGTGTAGTGGCGAGACGCGGTCGCACGCTCGATCCGGCCGCCGGACTCGCCGGTCATGAGCCCGGCGGCGCCCAGATCCTCGAGGTGCGGCTGCGCGACGAGCCCGGCGACGCCGAACCCCAGTGTCCGGATCGTCTTCAGCCACTCGAGCATCGGATCGGGCGCGTCCGCGCTGAGCCTTCCGCCATGGTCCATGCGCCGAGCCTGGTCCTGACCGGGTAGCCGGTCAACCGCGAACATCGTCAGGGTCGCCGTGGCGCAACGAAAGTCGTTATGCTCGCCGCATGTCGATCCCCGATGAGCGCGCCGCTGCGCTCCGTCAGAAGAGCTCCGTCAGCTTCGTGTTCGTCGTCTCCCTCGGCATGATCGTGGTCGCTGCCGTCCGTGCGTGGTTCATCATCGCCGGGATGATCGACCAGCTCGCGCACCGGACGACCGGCATCGACTGGACCTGGACGCTCGAGATGCCGGTCGCCCGCCCGTCGGGGGCGCCTGTCGACGGGGCAAGGGTCGTGGCCGGGACGACGCCGGCGGTGACCGAGATGGTCGGACGGGTGGAGGACCTCCCGGCCTCGACGATCGTGCTGCACGACCTGAGCGACCTCGTCACCGTCCTCACCGCGGGCGGGATCGCGGTCTGCCTGCTGCTCGTGACCCGCAGCATCGGGGACGGGCGTCCGTTCGCCCGAACCTGCTCACGCGCGCTCACGACGCTCGCGGTCATCGTGTTCGCGGGGTTCGAGGCTGCCTCGGTCCTGCAGACCGCGAGCGAGCTGACGCAGCCGTCGATCGCCGGGGCGCTGCCCGAGTTCCTCGGCACGTACACCGGCCACGGCGGGGACCTGGGCGCCCCGTTCTGGCCGCTCGTCGCCGCAGCCGGACTGTCCGCCCTCGCGGCGGTCTTCCGGACGGCCGCCGGGTACCGGGACGACTCGTCCGGACTGGTCTGATGGCGATCGTCTGCCGACTCGACGAACTGCTGCTGGCGCGTGGGATGACGCTCGTCGACCTCTCCGAACGGGTCGGGGTGAGCACCGTGAACCTCTCGATCCTCAAGAACGGGCACGCGAAGGCGGTCCGCTTCAGCACGCTCGAAGCGATCTGCGTCGCACTCGGCTGCCAGGTCGGGGAGCTCCTCACACAGGTGCCGGACGCGTCGGCCTAGGCTCGGTCCGTGTTCGAACTCCACCACCTGTCGGCGCAGGAACTCTGGGACTGGATCCGCCGCGGCGACACCACCGCCCGCGAGCTCACCGACCACTACCTCGCCCGCATCGAGCGGCTCGACCCCGAGCTCGGCGCGTTCGTGGCCGTCACCGCCGAGGCCGCGCGTGCCCGGGCCGACCACCTCGGCGACCTGGTGCCGACGTCGCGGCCGTTGTGGGGCCTCCCGTCCGCGGACAAGGACCTGACGGACCGTCGCGGGGTGCCCACCCGGTCCGGGACGCTCGCCCTGCCGGGGGACCCGGCGGCGGCCGACCATCCGCTCGTCGCGGCGCTCGACGACGCCGGGGCGATCAGCCTGGGCAAGACGGCGACCCCGGAGTTCGGGATGTCGTCGTCCTCCGAGACACGCTTCGGCACCACCCGGAACCCGTACGACACCACGCGCGCCCCGGGCGGGTCGTCGAGCGGCGCCGCTGTGGCCGTCGCGGCCGGACTGCTGCCGGCGGCCGTCGGGTCGGACGGCGGCGGCTCGGTGCGGATCCCTGCGGCCGCAACCGGCCTGGTGGGACTGAAGCCGAGCCGAGGTCGCGTGCCGTCGATGCCCGGGCGTGCCGGACTGGGCGGACTCGCCGTCGCCGGGCCGCTCACCCGGACCGTCGCCGACGCGGGGATGCTGCTCGATGCACTCGTCGCACCGACCGGGGTGCCGGAGCGGCAGCCGTACGCGCTCGTGACGCCCGACGTCGGCGACGGGCCCTTCACCGCGGCGGCCGTCCGGGGCGAGGGGCGCTTCGTCGTCGGTCTGCTCGAGGGCTCGCCGTGGGACGACTTCGTGGACGTGGTCGTCGACCCGGCCGCGCGGGAGGCCGTGGACACCGCCGTCCGCGTGCTCGGCGAGGTCGGACACGGGGTCGAGGACGTGATGATGCCCCGACTGCCGTACGCCGAGCCGTTCCAGGTGGCATGGGAGTCCTCCGGCGCCGGCATCGCCCGGATCCCGGGGATCGACCTGTCGGCCCTGACACCGCTCGTCGCCTGGCTGGTCGAGCGCGGGCGGTCGCTCACGAGCACGCAGGTGCTCGACGCGATGGCCGGACTCGACGCGTTCTCGGTCGCGCTCATCCGGGCGTTCGACCGGTTCGACGCCGTCCTCACCCCGACGCTCGCGATGACTCCGCGGCCCCTCGGGTGGTACGGCGACGACCCGGAGGAGGACTTCCGCCGTCAGTGCGCGTACTCGCCCTGGACGTCGATGGCGAACGTGTCGGGGTTGCCCGCGATCACCCTGCCCGTCGGGGTCACCGGCGAGGGGCACCCGGACGGCGCGGGACTGCCGATGGGCGTGCAGCTCATCGGACGCCCGGGTGGGGAGCGGGTGCTCCTGGCGATCGGGGCGCAGCTCGAGCGCCGACTGCGCTGGCAGCGGCGCCACCCGGACGGCTGGTAGCGCGGGCGGCCGGACTCCGTCTGTCCGGCGCGCCCGGGTCCTGCCGCCGAGTGGTCACGAGTCGTCGTTCTGGGGCGGCGTTCCCGACGGTTCGTGACCGGTCGGCGGAGGTGAGCGGGGTGTCGTGACCGGTCGCCCGAACCCCGCGCGCCCGGCCCTACGGCAGCGTCGGCGCCGCCGCGACCAGGGCCCGCGTGACCTCGTGCGTCGGCGCGTCGAGCAGGGACACCGGGCCGTGCTCGACGATCCGCCCCGCCGACATCACCGCGACGGTGTCGCACAGCCGCTGCACCACGCCGATGTCGTGCGACACGAGCACGAGCGTCGCCCCGAGGTCGTCGACGAACGAGCGGAACAGGTCGATCACCCGAGCGCGGACCACGACGTCGAGGGCGCTCATCGGCTCGTCCCCGAACAGGATCCGCGGCCGATGCACCACCGCGCGAGCGATCGCGATCCGCTGCCGCTGCCCTCCCGAGAACTCGTGCGGGTACCGGTCGGCGGCGTCCGCGGGCAGGTCCACCCGTTCCAGGACGGCAGCCACCATCGCCCGGTGGTCGCCGGCGACCCGGAGCGCCCGGAGCGGTTCGGCGACGATCGCCCCGACGCGCATCCGCGGGTCGAGTGAGGCGACCGGGTCCTGGAACACGATGCCGGTCTCCCGACGGAACCAGCGCGAGGACGCAGCCGATGCCCGCGCGTCCACGGGGCGGCCCGACGCGTGCACGGTGCCGGTGGTGGGAGCCTCCAGTCCGGCGAGGAGGCGGACGAGCGTCGACTTGCCGGACCCGGACTCGCCGACGATCCCGAGCCGTGATCCGGCCGGGACGGTCAGGTCGACGCCGTCGACGGCGGTGCGGACCGCGCCGGGCTCGAACGGGCTGCGGCGGGGTAGCCGGTACGTGCGGCGGAGGTCCGTGCCGACCAGTGCCGGCGCGGTGGGGTCGGGGTCGGTCACGAGGTCCTCCTGGCGGTGGCGCGCGCCGCCTCGACGAGCGCCGCGGTGGCGGGGTGCCCGGGCGTGGCGAGCAGGTCGGCGACGCGGCCCTGCTCGACGACGCGCCCGGCCTCGAGGACGACCGCCGTGTCCGCGATCCGCGACAGCACCGCCAGGTCGTGCGTCACGAACAGCATGCCGGTACCCCGGGAGGCCGTCAGCGACTCGAACAGGTCGAGGATCCGGGCCTGCGTGGTCACGTCGAGCGCCGTGGTCGGCTCGTCCGCGACCAGGAACGCGGGCTCGCCGGCCATCGCCATCGCGATGCAGATCCGCTGCCGCTGCCCACCGGACAGTTGATGCGGGTACTGCCGGAGCAGCAGTTCCGGGTCGGGCAGGCCGACGTCCCGGGCGAGTCCGACGGCGGCCTCGGCAGCGGCGCGCCGGTCCAGGCCGCGGTGCAGCCGGAGCGGCTCGACGATCTGCTTGCCGACCCGGCGGAGCGGGTCGAGCGCGGTACCCGGCTCCTGGAACACCATCGCTATCGCCGCACCGCGGGTCCGGGCACGTTCGCGGTCGGGCAGCCCGACGAGTTCCCGGCCGTCCAGGCGGATGCTGCCGGTGACCGTCGCCCCGGCGGGCTCCAGGCCCATCAGGGCGAGCGAGGTCATCGACTTCCCCGACCCGGACGCGCCGATCACGCCGACGCGTCGGCCGGGAGGCACGGCGAACGTCACGTCGTCGAGCACCGTCCGCCCCGCGATCCGGACCGTCAACCCGCGGACGTCGAGGCCGGGCGCTGCCGTCTCGTCGCTCATGCGATGCCCTCCGTCCCGGTGACCGTGCCCGTGCCGGTCGCGCTGGCCGCGTCCGGCCACCGCCGGCTCGTCGTCAGCCGCGGGTCGGTGGCGTCCCGGACGGCGTCGCCGAGCAGCGACAGCGCCATCACGACGATCGCGATCGCCGCACCCGGCCAGGTCGCACTCCACGGGTGCACGCCGATGTAGGTCTGCAGGTCGGACAGCAGCCGACCCCACGAGGCCGTCCCCGCGTCGGCGCCGTAGCCCAGGTAGGACAGTCCGGCCTCGGCGAGGACCGCGGTCGCCATCGCGAGCGAGAGCTGCACGGTGAACAGCGGCGCCGCGTTCGGCACCAGGTGGCGGAACAGCACGCCGAGCGGGCCGACCCCGGACGCCCGGGCCGCGACGACGTAGTCACTCCGGGCGATGCGGCGGATCTCACCGCGGGCGACCCGGGCGATGGTGACGCCGAACGCCAGCCCGACGGAGACCACGACGACGCCGAGCGACCCGCCGTACACCGCGGTGAGGAGCATCGCGGTGAGCAGGGTGGGGAAGGCGACCAGGACGTCGAGGAACACCGCGGTGGCTTCGCGGACCCAGCGGGCGGTGAGGGAGCCGATCGCGGTGAGGACGATGCCGACGACGCTCGCGATGACCCCGGCGCCGACCGCGACGACGAGCGTGGTCCGGGTGCCGGCGAGCAGGTAGCTTGCGATGTCGCGGCCGACCCCGTCGGTGCCGAACCAGTGCGCGGCGCTCGGTCGCTCCCACTGGTGGAACGGGTCGGTGCGGAACGGGTTCTCGGGTGTCCAGACGAGCGACACCGCGGCCAGCACGACGAGCAGCCCCAGGACGACGACGGCGAACAGTCCGGTCGGGGTCCGGAGCAGTCGGCGGAGCGCGGTCACGACGCGGCCTCGCGCTGCCGGGGGTCGAGCACACGGTGCAGCACGTCGACGGCGAACCCGACGAGCAGCACGAGTCCGGTGAGCACGAGCAGTTCGGACTGCACCTTCGTGATGTCGCGGCGGCCGACGTCGGTGACGAGCATGCGGCCGACCCCGGGCAGCGAGAACAGCTGCTCGACGACGACCGCGCCCACCAGCAGTCCGGCGATCTGCACCCCGAGGACGGCGAGCACGGTCAGTGCGACGCTCGGCAGGCCGTGGCGGAGGAGGGCACGGTTCTTCGTCAGGCCGATCGCCGCGGCGGTCCGGACGTGGTCGGCGTCCAGGACGGACAGCGTCGCGGACCGGGTGAAGCGGAGGATGACGGCCCCCTCGACCGCACCGATGGTCAACGCGGGGAGCACGAGGGCGGCGAACGCCCGGTCGGGGGTGTCCCAGCCGTCGAGCGGGAAGCCCTGCACGGGCAGCCAGTGCAGCGTCACCGCGAACAGGGCGACGAGCAGCATGCCGGCCCAGACGACCGGGATCGCAGCGACGGCCTGCGCGGCGGCGGAGATCACTGCACCTCCCGGTCGGCGGCGGAGCACTGCGGCCAGGATCCCGAGTGGGACGCCGATGAGCAGTGCGGCGGCCAGGGACATGCCGGCGAGGGGCAGCGTCACCGCGAGCTTCTGCGCGATCTCCGGGGCGACCGGGCCCCGGGTGACCAGGGAGTTGCCGAGGTCACCGCGGAACAGGCCGCCGATCCAGTCGAGGTACTGCAGCACGACGGGACGGTCGAGCCCGAGCTGCTCACGGAGCGCGGCGACCTGGGCGGGCGTCGCCTCGGCGCCGGCGACGACCTGCGCGACGTCGCCGGGGAGCACACGGAGCGTCGCGAAGACGATCAAGCTCGCCACGAGCAGTCCGACGGCGAGCAGGAGCACCCGCCCGACGAGGAATCGGGTCACGAGTCCGATGCTACGAGACGGCGAGGTCCGCCAGGTCCAGGCGGGTCGTGGTGCTGTCGAACGGGAACCCGGTGACGCCGTCGCGGATCGCGGTCGTGGTGGTCGCCGTGTAGAGCCACTCAGCCGCCGCGTCCTCGCTGACGATCTTCGCCGCCTGCTGCAGGGCCCGCACCTTCTCGGTCTGGTCGGTGGTGGCGACCGAGGCCGCGTAGAGCCGCTGGACCTCGGCGTTGTCGTACCCGAAGTAGTAGTCCGGGTTCGCCCAGTTGCCGAAGTCCCGCGCCTCGGTGTGGTTCACCATGCTGAGGTCGAAGTCCTTGTTCTTGAAGACCGAGTCGAGCCAGGTCGCGAAGTCCACGCGCTGCACCTTGAGCGTGATGCCGACGTCGGCCAGCTCGGAGGTCAGGACGTCACCGATCGCCGTCGGGTACACGTTGGCGTAGGTCAGGGTCAGCGTCGGCTTCGTCACGCCGGCCTGCTGCAGGAGCTTCTTCGCCGCTGCGGGGTCGTACGCGTCGACGTCGGTCAGGTCCTGGTAGCCGGGGTCGAGGGCGGGGATCGGACCGCCCTGCTCCACCCCGCCGCCACCGATGGCCTTGATGACGGCCTTCGGGTCGATTGCCTGCCGGATCGCCCGGCGGACGCGGACGTCGGTGAAGGGCGCCTTCTGGTCGTTGAAGGCCAGCGTGTACTTGTCGGTCGTCTTGCCGGTGTGCAGCGTCACGCCGGAGGTGCCCTGCAGCTGGCTCTTCAGCGTGCCGTCGACCGCGGTCTCGACGTCGAGGTCCCCGCCGGCCATCGCGTTGACGGCCGTCGACGGGTCGGTGATGTACCGGAAGACGACCTTCGCCACCTTCGCCTTCGCGCCCCAGTAGTCCGGGTTCCGGCGGAAGGTGAGCGAGTCGCCCTGCTTCCAGCTGGCGACCTCGAAGGGCCCGGTGCCGTTCGCGGTCTTCGTCCGGTCGTTGTCCGCTGCCTGCTCGAGGACCAGCCCGGCCCGGCCGGTGAGGTTCCAGAGCAGGTCCGAGTCCGGCTTCGACAGCGTCAGGGTGACGGTGTCGTCCCCGGTCGCTGCGATGGTCTGCACCGACGCGAGGTCGTCCGCGTCGACGTAGGACTCGTGCGCCTTGACGTCCTCGAGCGACCAGACGACGTCCTTCGCGGTGACCGGCTTGCCGTCCTGGAACGTCGCCCCGTCGCGGAGCGTGAACGTGTAGGTCAGGCCGTCGCCGGAGACCTGGTGTGACGACGCCAGCACGTCACGGACCTCCCCGTCCGCGGTCCGCCCGACGAGCCCCTGGTAGACGTTGTCGATGAGCACCTGGTCCAGGGCGTTCCCGCTCTGGGTGCGGATGTCGAGGCTCGTCGGTTCGAGCACCAGGCCGACCCGGACCGTCGCGTCGGCGCCGCCGCGGGTGTCGTCGGAGCCGCCGGAGCAGCCGGCCAGGGCGACCGAGGTCGCGACGGCGAGGGCTGCCGCGGCGAGGGCGGTGCGGTGGAGCGGACGCATGCTGGGTTCCTTCCCGGAGCCGACCCCGTCGGGGGCCGGATCGATCCGGTGCAGGGCCGGATCGGAGGCGCCGGGACGACGGTCGTCGGCGGCGCTCGGACGAGGCTACCGGGCGCTCGGGCGTCGGCGGTGTCAGGTCTCGGACGAAGTCGCAGGGGGTTCTTCGACGCCATCCAACAACGCGTGCGTGCTCGCCCATTCCCGGATCGCCCGGGCGAGCGGCAACGGAGCCTGCGTCTGCACGGCGTGCCGCGACTCCACGGTGACGATCGTCGCGCTCGGCAACCGCTCGGCGAACGCCTGGTGCAGCTTGGGGGAGACGTACCCCCGGTCACCCCGGACGAGCAGCAGCGGCACGTCGAGCTGCTCGAGGTCCGGCCACGCGTCCGCGAACCGCCCGACGGACGACATCCGGCCGCCGAGGTGCGGGAAGTGGTGTCGCCGGACGAGTCGACCGTCCGCGCCGACCCGCGTGGAGTGCCGTGCTTCGCGGCGGAGCGTCGCCTCGTCCCCGCCGACCCGGGCCGCGATCGCCCGATCGACGACCTCGTCGAGGCTGCCGAACGACTCCTCGGACTCCAGCGCCCGGGCGATCCGGTCGACCGCCCGCTGCGCGAAGTCCGGCGACATGTCGACGAGCACGAGGCCGGTGACCCGCTCCGGCGCGAGGGCAGCCAGTCGTGCCGACAGGATCGCGCCGAGCGAGTGTCCGACGACCAGCCCCGGCGGCACGTCCAGGGCGTCCAGGGCGGCGAGGACGGTCGGTGCCGTCGCGGTCGCCGCGTAGTCCGCGTCCGCCCGCCAGGCCGACCGGCCGTGGCCGGGCAGGTCCAGCGCGACGGCCGGCTGGTCGACCGCGATCGCGGTCTGGTCGAAGCTGTGGGCGTCGATGCCGAGCCCGTGCAGGTAGGTGATCCGGGCCTCCCGTCCGGGAGCCGGCGGAGGGGTCCGCGACCAGCGGATCGCGGAGACCGTCCCACCGTCGGTCGGGACCTCCTGCCGGGAGGCGCGCAGCGGCTCGGTCACGCCGCTCGCGGCCGCCAGGGCGGGGACGTCGGCGAATTCGTCATCGTGCTCGGACACCCGACCAGTGTCGCAGTGCGACGCGCCCTGTTCTCCTTAGGTAAGGCATGCCATACTCGAGGGGTGGCAGCCCGGTACCGCGTCTTCTCCGTCCGTGTGGCAGCCGTCTCGTCGCTCACACCGCACTTCGTCCGGGTGACGCTGACCGGCGACGAGCTCGCGGACTTCTCGGCCGTCGGTCTCGACCAGCGCATCAAGGTGCTGCTGCCGCTCGACGGGCACGGGTTCTCCGACCTGCCCGAGGGCGAGGACTGGTTCGCGGCGTGGCGTGCCCTGCCGGACGCAACGCGCAACCCGATCCGCACCTACACGGTCCGCTCGTTCCGGCCGGACGCCCACGAGCTCGACATCGACTTCGTGGCCCACGGCGACGCCGGCCCGGCGTCCCGCTGGGTGTCGGCCTGCCGCGTCGGCGACGAGCTGCGGATCGTCGGCCCGAGCATGCCGGAGTCGCCGGCCGACCTGCCCTCCGGTGCCGCCGAGTTCTCGCCGGGGTCCGCGAACCGGATCCTCCTCGCGGGGGACGAGACCGCCGCTCCCGCGATCTGCGCCATCCTCGAAGCGCTCGACGTCAGCGCCGTCGGCCACGTGTTCATCGAGGTCCCGACGGACGCCGACCGGCTGCCGGTCTCCGCGCCCGCCGGGGTGCAGGTCCGCTGGATCGCCCGGAACGGTGCGACGCACGGAGCCCGGATGACGGACCACGTGCACGCCTGGGCCTCCACCGTCGCCCCGGACCCGCTCGTCGTCGCCCGCCGTGCTGCCGCCGGGGCCGAACTGGTGGACGTGGACGTCGACCAGCAGGTGCTCTGGGACGTCCCGCGCGAGGACGACGACCTGCCGGTGTACGCCTGGATCGCGGGGGAGGCCGGCTGCGTCAAGGAACTCCGCCGCCACCTCGTGCGGAGCGTCGGGCTCGACCGCAAGCAGGTCGCGTTCATGGGGTACTGGCGGCACGGCAAGGCGGAGTGTTGAGCCCTGCCTCGGTCCTCACGCCGGAGGCCCCCGTCACGGCGCTCGGTGCCCGCGGACTCCGGCTCGGCTACGACGACCGCGTGGTCGTGCACGACCTCGACGTGGACGTCCCGGACGGCGAACTGACCGTCATCGTCGGGCCGAACGCGTGCGGCAAGTCGACGCTGCTCAAGGCCCTGGCGCGGACGCTCAAGCCGTCGGCCGGCACCGTGTACCTGGACGGCCGACCGATCACGTCGTACCGCCCGAAGGCCGTCGCCCGGCGGGTCGCGATGCTGCCGCAGACGCCGATCGCCCCGGACGGCATCACCGTGCGGGACCTGGTGTCGCGCGGACGGTTCCCGCACCAGGACCTGCTGCACCCCTCGAGCGGGACCGATCGGCAGGTCGTGCAGGCGGCCCTGGCGCAGACCGACATCGTGGGGCTCGCCGACCGTGGCGTCGACGAACTCTCGGGCGGGCAGCGGCAGCGGGTCTGGATCGCCATGGTGCTCGCGCAGCAGACCGACATCGTGCTGCTCGACGAGCCGACGACGTTCCTCGACATCGCGCACCAGTACGACGTGCTCGAACTGGCCTCGACGCTGCACGCCGCCGGGCGGACGGTCGTCGCGGTGCTGCACGACCTGAACCAGGCGGCCCGGTACGCGACGCACATGATCGCGATGCGGGACGGCGTCATCGTGGCGCAGGGGACGCCGGAGTCGGTGGTCACCGAGGAGCTCGTCGCCGACGTCTTCGGGCTGCCGTGCGTGGTCGTCCCCGACCCGGAGACCGGCACGCCGCTGGTCGTCCCGCGCCGCGCGCGCTGAGCCGGGCGGCGGCGCGCGCTCGGCGGCGCGCATCGGCCCCGCAGGTCGGCCGGCGCGCATCGGCGTCGCACAACGGAAGCCGGCCCGAACCACGGGATGCCGTGGTTCGGGCCGGTTCCCGTTGTGCGTGGCCGGGCGGCGCCGCGCGACGGGCCGCGCCGGCAGCTCGGCTCAGCGGTAGCCGCCGTCCTCCAGGCCGGCCTCGACCTCGAAGCGGTTGCGCAGCGGGTCCCGCCCGGCGACGCCGTACAGCAGCGGCATGAGCATGCCGTACCGGCGCCACTGCTCGACGTGCACGCGCTCGTGCCGCAGGACCCGGTCGCCGTCGTTGTCCCGCGTCAGGTAGACCGAGCCGACGCAGGTGCCGCCGCGCCGGAACACCCAGCGGGGCAGCCCCCGGCAGACGATCAACCCGTCGACGACCCGGACCGGGCCGGTCGACAGGGGCAGGCCGATCGCCAGGCCGACGGCCGTCGCGAAGAGCCACCCGGCACGGGACACCGGCGAGGCGACGAGCGGGTTCCGCACGGGCTACTCGGGACGGCCGTAGGTCTCGAGCAGGCGGAGCCAGATCTCGTTCATGGTCGGGTAGGCGGGGACGGCGTGCCAGAGGCGCTCGAGCGGGACCTCGCCCACGACGGCGACGGTGGCCGCGTGCAGCATCTCGGCGACGTCCTGCCCGACGAAGGTGACCCCGACGACGACCCCGCGGGACTCGTCGACGACCATCTTCGCGCGGCCGGTGTAGCCGTCCGCCTGCAGTGCCGAGCCGGCGATGCTGCCCAGGTCGTACTCGACCGCGCGGACGTCGATGCCCTGCTGACGGGCCTGCTCCTCCGTGAGGCCGACGCTCGCCACCTCGGGGTCGGTGAAGGTGACCTGGGGGACCGCCGCGTGGTCGGCGGTGGCGACGTGCGCGCCCCACGGCTCGGCGTGCACCGGACGGCCCTGGACGCGTGCCGCGATGACCTCGCCGGCCGCACGGGCCTGGTACTTGCCCTGGTGGGTGAGCAGTGCGCGGTGGTTGACGTCGCCGACGGCGTACAGCCAGTCGGTGCCGGTGACGAGCATGGTGTCGTCGACGTCGAGCCACTCGCCGTCGGTCAGCCCGACCGAGGACAGACCGAGGTGCTCGGTGCCGGGTGCGCGGCCGGTGGCGGCGAGGACCTCGCTGGTGACGAGGGTCGTGCCGTCGTCGAAGGTGGTGGTGACGAGGCCGTGCTCGTCACGGTCGACGCGGGTGGGGTTCACGCCGGTGCGGACGTCGATGCCCAGCTCGCGCATGCCGTCGGCGACGAGTTCGCCCGCGAAGGGCTCCATCCCGCCGAGCAGACCGTGGCGGGCGGCCAGGGTGACCTTCGCGCCGAGGGCGGCCCAGGCGGTCGCGAGCTCGGAGCCGGCGACGCCGCCACCGATGACGAGCAGGCTCTCCGGGACCTCCTGCGCGCTGGTGCCCTCTCGGGTGCCCCACGGCTTCGCCTCGGCGAGGCCCGGGACCGGCGGCAGGGTGTGCACCGAGCCGGTGACCAGGGCGATCGCGTGCGCCGTGTACGCGGTGCCGTCGACCTCGATGGTCTTCTCACCGGTGATCGTGGCACGGCCGCGGATCAGGGCGATGTCGGCGGACTCGAGCCACTGCACCTGCGAGGCGTCGTCCCAGTTGCTCGTGAACGAGTTGCGGCGGGCGAGCACGGCGGCGGCGTCGACGTCACCGGTCACGGCTTCCTTCGCTCCACCCAGGCGCTTGGCGGCCGCGACTGCGTGGCTGCTGCGCAGCAGGGCCTTCGACGGCATGCAGGCCCAGTAGGAGCACTCACCGCCCACGAGTTCGGCTTCCACCACGGCGACCGACAGGCCGCGCTTGTGGGCGTAGTCCGCCACGTTCTCGCCGACAGCGCCGGCTCCGATCACGATGAGGTCGTAGTCCGTCATGTGGCCGAGCGTAGCCGCCGATGGGCGGGCATCAGCCGGGAGCGGTGCGCTGCGTGGAGGACCCGTCGCGTCGGACCGGTCAGGCCGTGCGTGCCGCGGTGGACAGGGCGCCGACGACCCGCAGGATGACGCCCATGTCCTCGACCGCGCGGCTCGGGTCGACCGGGGCGAACCCGGTCAGGGCAGCGCCGACCAGGCGTCGTCCGGCCGTGGCCGCCTGCACGAGGGCGACGAGGGCGGCGCCGTCGATGCCGAAGGGGACCGGCTCGAGCAGCCCGTCGACCTCCGACGGGTCGAGCACGTCGAGGTCGACGTGCACGAACACGCTGTCGGCGCCGGTGCGCTCGACCGCTCCGCGCAGGGCGTCCGGCGTCGCAGCGTCGACGTCGAGGTGCGTGATGCCGGCGCGGTCCAGGGCCGCGGCCTCGGCGGACTCGGTGCCGCGGGTGCCCGCGACCACCACCGAGGCGGCCCGGACGACGGGCAGGTCCGGGAACAGGTCGGCGGGGCGGTCGACCAGGAGGCGCAGGGCGGCCGTCTCCGCAGCCACCGGTTGGGCCCGGTTCAGCGCCCGGAACCCGCTGGACCCGGAGAGCCGCACGACGGCCGTGTCCGGTCCGACGAGGACGGAAGCACCGAGCACGCTGGACCCGTCGCCGCCGATCACCAGGACCGGTTCGGTCGCGACCGCGGCTTCCTCGGCGACGGAACCCGAGACGGTGAGCACCGAGGTGTACCGAGCGACCGCCGTGTCCAGTCGGTCGCCAGCACCGGTCGGGACGTCGATCGTGGTGGTCGCCGTCCGGGGCAGGTCCGCTGCGACGGCGGCTGCTCCGTCCGCGAGCCGCATCGCACGGGACGACGCCGAACCCTGCCACTGACCGACCACGATGAAGCGCATCGTGTCAGTCTGTCAGGCGGGTCCGACGTCGTCCGGGGCAGTCGTCGTCAGACCGTCGGGCCGCCGGACTTCAGCGCGGCGAGACGGGCCTCGACCTCGGCGTCACGGCCGACGTCCTCGAGGCTCTCGAACTGCGCGTCGAGGCTCGACGCCTGCAGTTCCTGCTGCCCGATGACCTTGGCCTCTTCACGACGGACCTTCTCCTCGAAGCGGGCCAGGTCGCTCGTCGGGTCGGTGATGTCGATGTTGCCGAGGGCGTCGTTGACCTTCGACTGGGCCTCCGCCGTCTTGGCACGGGCGACCAGGGTGTTCCGCTTCGAACGGAGCTCTTCGAGCTTCTGCTCCATGCCGGCGAGACCCTGCTTGAGCTTCTCGACCTGCTCGTTCTGGGTGGCGAGCGGTGCGGCGTTGTCCTTGACCTCTTGCTCGGCGGCGATCTGCTTGCCGATTGCGATCTTGGCGAGGTTGTCGAACTTGTCCGCGTCGGCGGCCTTGCCCTCGGCGCGGTACCGGTCCGCCGCGGTGGAGGCGTTCGCGGCCTTCTGGCCCCACTCCTGGGCGGCGCGGACGTCTTCGTCGTTGTCCTGTTCGAGCAGGCGGAGGTTGCCGATGGTCTGCGCGATGGCGCTCTTGGCGTCCGCGATGTTGTTCGAGTAGTCGCGGACGAGCTGGTCGAGCATCAGCTGCGGGTCCTCGGCGTTGTCGATGAGCTGGTTGATGTTCGCCCGGACGAGCGTGGAGATGCGGCCGAAGATGGACTGCTTTGCCATTGCTGGTTCCCTTTCGTGGATGGATCGCTGGTGCGTTCGAGTGGTCTGGTCAGAAGCGTCCGCCGCCGGAGAAGCCTCCGCCGCCCCCGCCCCCGGAGAAGCCCCCGCCGCCACCGCCGAAACCGCCACCGCCGAAGCTGCCGCCGCCGTAGCTGCCGCCGCGCCCGCCGAGCAGGCCGCCCAGGACGATGCCGGTGACGAGGCCGCCGAGCTGGGCACCACCGCGCCCGCCGCCCATGCCGCCGCCGGCCCCCGGCCAGCCGCCCATGTCGTCGTTCGCTTCGTCGATGGCTGCGGCGGCGTACTGCTCGGCCGCACGGGCTGCCTGCAGGGCACGCTGCGGGTCGGTCGTGGCGAGGTCGAGGGCGTCGTCGAGAGCCCGTTCGGCCTCGGACAGGCGGGTCCGTGCGGTCGAACCGATGCCGCCGCGGTGCGCGGTGACGTACTGCCGTGCCTGGGTGATCCGGCTGCGGGCGTCCCGCAGGGCGGCGTCGAGGGCCTGGGTCGCGCGGCGGTGCTGCTCCTCGGCGGTGCGGGCACTGGCGAGGGCGGCGTCGATGTCGGTGTTCGCCTTCGTCAGGGCGTCGACGGCCCCGACCGGGTCGCGCGGGTCGACGTCGGCGCGGAGGACCCGCTGTGCCCGGGCGACCGCGGCGGCCAGGTCGGGCCCACCGGTGCGCAGCGTGCCCGCGGCGGCGAGGTCGCCCTCGATGTCGGCGCGCATCGCCTCGGCACGGGTGGCGGCGTCGGCGAAGGTGGTCTCGGCTGCCGTGACGGCACCGGTGAGCTGCTGGACCTGGGCGAGTGCGTGTTGACCGTCCCGCACGGCGACGACCGCTTCGCCGCGGTCACCGGCGGCGAGGGCCGTCCGGGCTGCGGCGGCACGCTCGTCGGCGTACTGCAGGACCTCGGCCGCCTGGTCGACGTTGTCCGCCACGGTCGCCAGCGTCCGCCCGGTGTAGGCGCTCCGGACACGCTCGAGGGCAGCGCGCGCGGCGTCGACGGCAGCCGGGGCCGCGGCGAGCGAGGTCGTCAGCTCGGCGGAGGCGGTGTCCACCGTGTCCTCGAGGGCGCGGAGCTGGTCGAACGCCTCCGTCTGTGCCTCGAGCGCCGCGTGGGCCTGCTCGCACGTCGTGATGATCTGGTTCGACCAGTCGACGCGCTGCTGCGGGGTGTCCGGGACCTCGTCGTCGAGCTGCTGCTGCAGCGCGAAGGCCTTGCGGACCTCCCGCTTGGCGATCGCGACGGTGTCGGCGAACGGCTTCGCGGCGTCCTCGCCGAACTGCGCCGAGGCGAACCCGACCTCCTGCTCGGCGGTGCGGATCTCGTCGTCGATCGTGACGAGGGCGCCGCCGGCTCGACGTTCGAGTTCGGCGAGGGTCTGTTCCTGCTGCGCGCGCGTGGCGGCGGCCCGACGCTTGTTGCGGCTGCGGATCACCAGGACCGCGATGACGGCGGCCAGCACGGCGAGGCCGAGCAGGATCCACAGCCAGGTCAGGTCGGCGGGCTGCTGGCTCTGCTGCAGGCCGCTCGCGAACCCCGTCGCTGCCCCGGCCCAGTCACCCTGCTTGAGACGGGGGAGCAGGGCGTTGTCCACGGCGTTCTCGACGTCGCTGGAGCTGATCGCGGTCTCGTTCGTCTGCTGGACGTCGTAGTTCCGCTCGTCCACCGCGACGGAGAGCAGGATGCCGTCCGTCTCGATCTGGTTGCGCTGCATCGTCGCTGCACCCCAGGCCGTGTGGTCGCTCGGGTCCGTGAACGACGGCACGAACACGACGTAGAGCTGGGTCTTGGTGTCCGTGTACAGCTGCTGGACGGCCCGTTCGACCTCGGCCTGCTGGGCTCCGGTGAGCGCACCGGCGTCGTCGACGACGTAGGCGCTGCCGATGTCGACCGGGGCGGTGGCCTGCGCTCCGGCTGCGGGGAGCACGACGAGCGCCACTGCCACCACTGCCGCGACGATCCCCGACACCAGGCGTGCCAGCCTCGTCGTCCCGGGGTCAGTCCTGCCGTCGACCGCGCGCATCCGTCCTCTTTCCGTGGTCCTGTCGACCGGGTCCGTGGCCGTCGCCCGGAGTCTATCCAGGGGTCCGCTGGGTGGACCGGGGCTGTGGACGACCCGATCGGCTGTGGACGGGATGTACCCCGTCCGGCTGCGGTCGACCCACGCAGGAAGCGGACAAGCCGAGAGGGGTGTCCCCCGAAGCGGGGTATGGTGAGTCCACGTCAACGAGGAAGGGGTCCAGCAATGGAGCGAGCGACCACTGCAGAAGTCGTCCCACTGGAGGACGGGTACCACCGCGTGTCGACACCGCTGAGCGGTGTGATCGGGTTCGTCCGTGAGAGCGACGGCCGGTACGAGGTCCTCCGTGGCCGCGTCCGCCAGGCGACCCGGTCCGAGGGCAAGTACGCGACCATGAACGTCGCGCTCATCGCCCTGACGCACGCCTGAACGCCGCCGTGTCGGACGGTGTCGTCGTCCGTGTCCTGTCCGGACGCGGGTCACGCGCCGCCGACCGGGAGGCGCTGGTCGCCGTCGTCGCGGACGTCACCGACACCGCCCCCGCGCTGGTGCGCGTCGTCCGTCGCTGCCCGCACTGCGGAGCGGCCGACCACGGCCGGCCGACAGCCGTCGCGGACGGTCACGACCTCGGTGTCAGCCTGTCGCGGACGACGGGGGTCCTGGCACTCGCCGTCGGCCCTGGCCCGGACATGATCGGCGTCGACGTCGAACGTCCCTCCCGCGTCGCCGCCGCCGAGCTCGGCGCGTTCACCCCGGGGGAGCGTGAGCGAGCCGCACGCTCCGGGTCCGCAGACGTCCACCGCACGGCGTGCTGGGCGATGAAGGAAGCCGTCCTGAAACGCGACGGTCGGGGTCTCCGCGTCGACCCGACCGCGGTTGACGCCGTGCTCGACCACGGGAAACTCGACCACACGTTGCTCGACCACCTGGACCTCCACCACGGCGCGTCCGAACCTGCCCGGCACACCGCTCGACTCGACGGGCTCGTGCACCCGGTGACGGTCCTCCGGCTCGACGACGACCTCGTGCTCGCCGTCGCGGCCGACGGCGCCCCGGTCACCGTCCAGGACCGACGCCACCGGACCGACGGAGCCCGACCGACAGGCCCTACGGCAGCGCCGGCACCCCGGGCTCGTCGATCCACGGTCCGGTGACGAGCAGCACGTCGCCCGGGGTGCTCCCCGCGGCGGCGGCGAACGCGTCGACGACGTCCGGTGTCGTGACCGTGGCGTGCCGGTGCCGCTCGGTGACGGTCCGGAGCCCGGCGGTGAAGGCGTCGTCGCCGATCGTGCGACGGAGGGCGTGCAGGGCGAGGGCTCCGCGCTTGTAGACGCGGTCGTCGAACATGTCCCGGGCGCCGGGGTCGGCGACGACCAGGTCCTGCGGCTGGTCGAGCAGCCCGGCGCGGTACTGCGCGGCCAGGTCGTCCGCCGAGTCACCGCCGCGGTGCTCGGACCACAGCCACTCGGCGTAGCAGGCGAACCCCTCGTGCAGCCAGATGTCCCGCCACTGCCCGAGGGTCACCGAGTTGCCGAACCACTGGTGGGCGAGTTCGTGGGCGATGAGCCGGTCGGTGCCGTGTTCGCCGTCGACGTGGTTCCGGCCGAAGACCGCCAGGCCGTGCGCCTCGAGCGGGATCTCCAGCTCGTCGTCGGTGACCACGACGCCGTACTCGGCGAACGGGTACGGGCCGAAGCGGTCGGCGAACAGGGCGAGCATCTCCGGCACGCGTCCGAAGTCGGTCTTCGCGGCCGCGGTCAGGTCGGCCGGGTGGTGCAGGGTCACCGGGACGGCGCCGCCCCGGATCGTCGTGGTGCGGTAGCGGCCGATCTGCACGGTCGCCAGGTAGGTCGCCATCGGTTCGGTGACGGCGTAGGTCCACCGGGTGCCGCGGGCGGTCCGTTCGCGGCCGAGGAGTTCCCCGTTCGCGACGACGTCGTAGCCGGCCTCGCAGGTGAGCTCGATGCGGTAGGTGGCCTTGTCGTCGGGCCGGTCGTTGCAGGGGAACCAGGACGGGGCGCCGATCGGCTGGCTGGCGACGATGACGCCGTCGGTGAGTTCCTCCCACCCGAGCGTTCCCCACGGGCTCCGGAGCGGCCGGGGTGCGCCGCGGTAGCGGACGTGCACGGCGAACTCGGCGCCGGCAGCGATCGGGGTCGCGGGCGTGACGGTGGTCTTGTGCGTGCCGACCGAGACCTTCTTCGCGCGCACGCCGTCGACGTCGACCCGGTCGACCGACAGCCCGTGCAGGTCGAGGACGACCTTGTCGAGCGGTTCGTTCGCCACCGCGGTCAGGGTGGCGGTCGCGTCGAGACGGTTCGTGGAGACCCGGTAGTCCAGGTGCAGGTCGTGGTGGCGGCTCGACCAGCGCCGGTCGCCGCTGTGCGGGGTGTACGGGTCGGTGGCGGGGTCGGTCTGCTTCACGGTGCCGGTCAGTCTGTCACGGCCCCGACGGGGGCCTGGGCGTCGGCGCGCTTCCCGTCCACGGTCCCGGTGGTGCCGTCCGGCCGGGAGGCACCATCAGGCTCCGACACGTCACCCGCCGCCGCCTCGACCACGTCCCGCCACGGCGGGTGCTCCCACGGCGAGATCGGGTTGCCGGCCCAGAGCGTGCCCGCGGGGACCTGCTCGCCGCGCATCACGAGGGAGGCCGGCCCGACGGTCGCACCGGGGCCGATACCGGCGGCCGGCAGGACGACGCCGTGCGGACCGAGCGTCGCCCCCGCGTCGAGGGTGACCGTGTCGAGCTGCATGACGCGGTCGTGGAACAGGTGCGTCTGGACGACGGTGCCGCGGGCGATCGTCGCACCGTCGCCGATCGTGACCAGGTCCGCCTCGGGCAGCCAGTACGTCTCGCACCAGACGCCGCGGCCGATCGTCGCGCCGAGGCTCCGCAGCCACGCGGACAGGGCGGGCGTGCCGATGGCCTGCTCGGCGAACCAGGGGCGTGCGACGGTCTCGACGAAGGTGTCCTGCACCTCGTTCCGCCACACGAACGAGGACCACAGCGGGTGCTCGGTCGCGGTGATGCGTCCGACGAAGGCCCACTTCGCCAGGGTCGACACCGCGGCGGCGACCGCTCCGGCGACGATGAGCACCGGGCCGGCGAGCAGCACGGTCCACCCGATGCCGACCGTGCTCCAGAGCGCCAGGAGGGTCGTCGCGACACCGAGGCCGATGACGGCGGAGACCATCGGGGCGACCAGGCGCAGCAACTCCCACGCGCCGCGGGCGACCTTGAGCCGGGTCGGTGGCCGGAAGGTGCGTTCCTCGTCGAACTGCGCGGCGGCGCGGCGCAGGCGGACCGGCGGGCTGCCGAGCCAGGACGAGCCGCGCTTGGCCTTCTTCGGCACGGCGGACAGCACGGCGACGAGCGCCTCGCGGGGGACCGAACGGCCGGCACCGGTCATGCCGGAGTTGCCGAGGAACGCCCGACGCCCGACCTTCGAGCGACCGATCTTCACGCGGCCGCCGCCGAGCTCGTACGTGGCGACCATCGTGTCGTCGGCCAGGAACGCCCCCGAAGCGATCTGCGTCAGCGCGGGGATGAGCAGCACGGTCGAGATCTCGGTGTCCCGGCCGACCTTCGCGCCGAGCAGCCGGAGCCACAGCGGGGTCACCAGGCTGGCGTACAGCGGGAACAGCAGCGTCCGCGCGGCGTCGAGGATCCGCTCCGTGCTCCACACCTGCCACCCGGTCCGGGAACGCACCGGGTGCCGGCCCTCGACCAGGCGGAGGCCGAGCAGCCGGACCGCGGCGACGACGAGCCCCGCGTACACGACCCCGGCGACGACGGTGGCGAGCGGCACGGCGAGCAGGGCCGGTCCCACCGCAGCACCGAGCGACCCCGGGCGGCCGACCACCGCGGCGGCGACGGCGAGCCCGGCCGCGACCCCGACGACGGGGAGCCCGGCGACAGCGACCGAGCCGACCCCGTACGCGAACAGCCAGCGCTTCGGGGAGGCAGGACGTGCCTCCCGGCCGTGGCGTGCCGAGCCGACGCGTTCGGCGGGCGATCCGGCCCACCGTTGCCCGTCGGGGACGCGCCCGGCGACGGCGGAGCCGGCCTCGACCTCGGCGCCGTCACCGACGTGCGCGCCGGGCATGAGTGTCGAGCGGCTGTGCACGACCGCGTCCGCACCGACGTGCACCGGACCGAGCCGGAAGACGTCGCCGTCCACCCAGTGCCCGGCCAGGTCGACCTCGGGCTCGATCGAGGCGCGCTTGCCGATCGTCAGCATCCCGGTGACGGGCGGCAGGGTGTGCAGGTCGACGTCACGGCCGATCGTCGCCCCAAGGGCCCGCGCGTAGTAGCTGATCCACGGCGCCCCCGCGGTGGAGGGGCCGTCGACCGCTTCGGCGATGCGCTCGGCCAGCCAGACCCGCACGTGCACCGACCCGCCACGGGGGTGGTCACCGGCACGGACACCGGCCAGCAGCAGCCGGGCAGCGACGACGGTGAGCGTCATCTTCCCCGCGGGGCTGACGAACAGCAGCAGGCCGACCACGAGCGCCGGCCAGGGCAGCACCGGCAGGAACGGCATCGTCGTGGTGTGCAGGACCTGCGCGACCAACGCCGTCCAGCTGAGCAGCCGGAGCCCGCGGATCACCTGGAGCGGCAGCCCGAGGAGTGTCAGCAGCGCCCCGGTCGCCGGTGGCACGGGCACCACGTGCCGGGAGGCCGCAGCCACCGGACCGGACTCGTCCAACGCGTCGGCGAGGGCGCCGATGCGCGGGTGGTCGTACACGTCAGCCACCGTCGTCGTCGGGTACCGCTCCCGGATCGCCGAGACCAGTTGCGCGGCGGTCAACGAACCACCACCGTGCTCGAAGAAGTCGTCGTCGACGTCCGCCACCGGTACCCCGAGGATCGCCGACCACCGCTCCGCGATCCACGCCACCGTCGGGGGCAGGTCCGTGCCCGTCGCACCGGCGAGCGGCCAGGGGAGCGCCGCACGGTCGACCTTGCCGGAGGTGCGGGTCGGCAACACGTCGACGACGGCGAGGAGCGGCACCAGGGCGGCGGGCAGCTCCTGCCGGAGACGCTCGTTCGCGGCCGACGTGTCGATGGTCGCACCCGCCACCGGGGCCACGTAGCCCACGAGGACCTGGTTGCCGGCCGGGGTCCGCTGCACGACCGCGGCACCACCGGCGACGCCGTCCAGCGCCTGCAGCGCAGCGTCGATCTCACCCAGCTCGATGCGACGGCCGCCGAGCTTCACCTGGTCGTCCGCACGCCCCTGGAAGACGAGGCCCTCCGGGTCGTACCGCACCAGGTCACCGCTCCGGTACGCCCGCTCCCACCCGAGGGTCGGGAACGGCGCGTACTTCTCGGCGTCCTTCGCCGGGTCCAGGTAGCGGCCCAGCCCGACACCACCGATCACCAGCTCACCGACCTGGCCCGGGGCGACCCGCTGCCCCTCGGCGTCGACGACGGCCAGGTCCCACCCGTCGAGCGGCAGCCCGATCCGGATCGGCGTGCTGCCGTCGAGCAGGGCCCCGCACGCCACGACCGTGGCCTCGGTCGGCCCGTAGGTGTTCCAGACCTCCCGGTCGCGCGACGCGATGCGGGCGGCGAGCTCGGGCGGGCAGGCCTCACCGCCGAAGATGACCAGACGCACCGACTCCAGCGCGTCGTCCGGCCACAGCGCCGCGAGCGTCGGCACCGTCGACACGACGGTGATCCCGTGCGCGATGAGCCACGGCCCGAGGTCCACACCGCTCTTCACCAGCGACCGGGGAGCGGGGACCAGGCAGGCACCGTGCCCCCACGCGAGCCACATCTCCTCGCACGAGGCGTCGAACGCGACACTGAGGCCGGCGAGCACCCGGTCGGTCGGCCCGAGCGGTGCCGACTGCAGGAACATCCGCGCCTCGGCGTCGACGAACGCGGCCGCGGAGCGGTGGGTGACGGCGACGCCCTTCGGCACCCCGGTGGACCCGGACGTGAAGATGATCCAGGCGTCGTCGTCGATCGTCGGGGGCTCGGCGCTCGCCGCTGGGTCGGTGACCGGCAGGGCGGTGCCGTCGCGGCTCCGGAGGACCCCGCCGGCACCGATGACGCCGACGACGTCCGCTTCGCCGAAGACGAGGGTGGCGCGTTCCTCGGGGTCGTCGGCGTCGACGGGGACGTAGGCGGCGCCGGCGGCGAGGACGGCGAGGATCGAGACGGACAGGTCGCGGCCGCCGGAGGGGATGCGGATCCCGACCCGGGCGCCGCGGCGGACGCCGTGCCGGGCGAGGTCGTCGGCGCGGTCGTGCACGAGGGCGAGGAGGGCCCGGTAGTCGAGTGGCCCGTCGGGGGTCTCGAGGGCGAGGGCGTCGGGGTGCGTCTCAGCGGTGGCGGTGAGGACGTCGAGCAGGGTCCTGGCGGGCGTCGCGTGGCTGCCCCGGTCGAGTTCCTGCTGCGTGGAGTGCGTCACGCCGCGTGATCCTAGAGCCCCCAGGTGTCCACCCCGGAAACCCCGCCGCCGCTCACCCACCTGCGTCATCACGACGAGTCGCCCCGACCTGCCGGAGTCTCATGGCTTCAGTCGCCGACGTACCGGAGTCTCACGACGAGCCGCAAGGTCCCACCGGAGTCGCCACGGGGGATCAGTCGGCGAAGCCGACATCGCGCGCTGCCGACCGAGCGCAGCGAGGACGACAGCTTGCGAGGGAATGTCCTTGTGCCCCCAGGAGGATTCGAACCTCCGCCCCTGCCTCCGGAGGGCAGTGCTCTATCCCCTGAGCTATGGGGGCCCGGGGTGTCACCAACCGTAGCAGGTCCGGACCGGCCCCCTGTACGCGTGTCGGGCCTCCCGGGCGTGCCGTCGCCGGACGGGAGGCGCGTGCCGGCCCCGCCCCGCGCCTCCCGTCCGCTGACGGTCCGCTCACGGTCCGCTGATGGTCCGTCGACGGTCCGGTGACGGCCCAGCGACGCTCCCGGCGACGGTCCGGCCGCCACGCCGGCGACCGGTCCCCGGCAACGTCCTCAGGGTGTCGGTGCGCTGCTCTCGGGGGCGCGGGCGTCGGGCGCGACCGCGGCGCGGACCGCGTCGACGACGGGCTGCGCGGCTCCGGGTTCGGTGAAGAGGGTGGACGAGGTGTGGATCCAGTAGGGGTCGGCGAACGCGTCGGCGCGGCCGGTCTTCCCGCTCAGGGTGAAGTACCCCTCGACCGTGTAGGTGGGGACGGAGCCGCCCTGTTCGAAGAGGGCGTCCTTGAGCTGGGTGAGCTGCTTCCCCGGCAGGTGTGCGACGGCGACGGTCACGGTGACGTCGTCGTCTGCGGTGGAGCGCCAGGTGCAGACGCGGCCGTCCTGGGCGGCGATCTGGGCGACGGGGGAGCCCTTGGTCGGCTTCGGGGAGCGGACCCGTTCGAACTGCTGCCCGTAGACGCTGAACGTGTCGGTGGGGACGAGTTCGGCGCAGGTCTGGCTGACCGGCCGTCCGACGACGCCGGCGGTGGCCGTGGCGGAGGCGGTCGCGCCGTCGCCGCCACCGCCGGAGCAGCCGGCGAGGACGAGGGCGGCGGGGACGACGAGGGCGGCGATGCTGATCGCCCGGAGGCTGCGGGAGGTCATGACCGACCATCCTGGTGCATCGGCCCCGGCGTGGTCCGGGCGGTTGCTGGGTGTCCCGGTAGACTCGTGCGCCGTGACTCCTGCCGAACTCTCCGAAGCGTACCTGTCGATCCTCACGGGCATCGTCGAGCGACGCGGTGCTGCCGACACGGTGACGATCGAGCAGTCGCACGTGGCGTTGGAGCGGCCGAAGAACCGTGCACACGGTGACTGGGCGTCGAACGCGGCGATGCAGCTCGCGAAGCGCCTGGGCACGAACCCGCGCGAGCTGGCGACGGAGATCGCCGGCGAGCTGACCGAGCTCGACGGTGTGGCGTCGGTGGACGTCGCGGGCCCGGGCTTCATCAACATCACGCTCGAGGCGGCTGCGGCCGGCGAGGTCGCACGCACCATCGTCGACCAGGGCGAGTCGTTCGGCCACGGCGACCTGTACGACGGCGTCCGCATCGACCTGGAGTTCGTCTCGGCGAACCCGACCGGTCCGATCCACATGGGCGGTGTCCGCTGGGCCGCGGTCGGCGACAGCCTGGCCCGTGTGTTCCAGGCGCAGGGCGGCCTGGTCACCCGCGAGTACTACTTCAACGACCACGGCAACCAGATCGACCGGTTCGCCCGGTCCCTGCTGGCGTCCGCGCTGGGCGAGCCGACGCCGGAGGACGGCTACGGCGGTGCCTACATCGGCGAGATCGCGGCCCGGGTGCTCGCGACGCTCGAGCCGGGTCTCGACGTGACGGACATGCCGCGCGACGAGGCGCAGGAGCTGTTCCGCCGCGAGGGCGTCGAGTTCATGTTCACGGACATCAAGCGCTCGCTGCACGACTTCGGCGTGGACTTCGACGTCTTCTTCCACGAGAACTCGCTGCACGAGTCGAAGGCCGTCGACCGCGCCATCGCCCGGCTGCAGGAGCAGGGCCGGATGTACGAGGCGGACGGCGCGCTGTGGCTCCGGACGACGGACTTCGGTGACGACCGTGACCGCGTGGTCATCAAGTCAGACGGCGAGCCCGCGTACATCGCCGGCGACCTGGCGTACTACCTCGACAAGCGCGAGCGCGGCTTCGAGCGGAACCTGATCATGCTCGGCGCGGACCACCACGGCTACGTCGGCCGCATGATGGCGATGTGTGCCGCGTTCGGTGACGAGCCGGGCAAGAACCTCGAGATCCTCATCGGGCAGCTGGTGAACCTGCTCAAGGACGGCCAGCCGCTCCGGATGTCGAAGCGCAACGGCACGGTCGTGACGATGGAGGACCTGGTCGACGCGGTCGGTGTCGACGCCGGTCGGTACGCCCTGGTCCGCTTCGCGAGCGACACTGCGATCGACATCGACCTCGACCTGCTCACCAAGCGGACGAACGACAACCCCGTCTTCTACGTGCAGTACGCCCACGCCCGCACGCAGTCCGTCGCGCGGAACGCCGCCGCGTCGGGTGTCGACCGTTCGGTGTTCGACGCGTCGCTGCTGACGCACGAGTCGGAGAGCTCGCTCCTCGGTGCCCTCGCCGAGTACCCGCGGGTGCTCCGTCAGGCCGCCGAGCTCCGTGAGCCGCACCGCATCGCGCGCTTCATCGAGCAGCTCGCCGGGCTGTACCACCGCTGGTACGACTCCTGCCGTGTCACCCCGCTCGGCGACGAGTCGGTGACCGACCTGCACCGCACCCGCCTGTGGCTGAACGACGCCACCGGCCAGGTCGTCCGCAACGGTCTCGGGCTGCTCGGCGTCAGCGCGCCCGAACGGATGTAGCGGTGTCGTCCGCAGCGGCTCCGGCAGCGGGTCGACGCCCGAAGCGCCGCGGCCGGACGGTCACGATCGTCCTGGTCGTCGTCCTCGTGGTGCTGGCCGTGCTGGTCGTCGTGGCGGAGTTCGTGCTCCGCGGCGTGGTCGACCGGACGGTCGCCTCGCAGGTCGAGCAGTCGCTGCCGGACGGCTCGACGGGCACCGTCGACGCGCACGTGTCGGGGGTCGTCATCCCGCAGCTGCTCCGCGGGACCCTCGACGACGTCCGGATCACCTCCGACCGGCTGACGGTGGAGGGCATCCCGCTCGCCGCCGACGTGACGGCGCACGACCTGCCCGTGGACGGCAAGGGTGCGGTGCACGACGTCGACGGCACGGTCCGACTGGCCTCCGGTGCGGTCAAGGACCTGTCGAAGTACTCGCCGCTGTTCGAGCGTGTCCGGCTCATCGACGGCGGGGTCGAACTGCGCGGCAGCGCCACGGTGCTCGGCTTCCGCATCGGGTACGCGGCGGACGGTTCGGTGACCGCGCAGTCCGACGGGCGCGGGGTGACGATCACGCCGAAGACCGTGCGGATCACGAACTCCTCGCTCGGGTTGAAGGTCGACGACATCCCCGGCGTCTCGGACGTCCCGGTGCCGGTCTGCACGGCGCAGTTCCTGCCGGAACAGCTCCGTGTCCGGTCCCTCCGGGTGACCTCGGCGGCGGCGACGGTGCGGATCACGGCCGACGAACTGCCCCTCAACGAGGCGGGTCTGCGCACCACCGGTCGCTGCTGACCGGGCGTGTGGTGCCGTCTCCGACGGCCGTCCACAGGCCTGCGTCACATGGCCGGGAGGCCCGCTCGGGCCGGATAGGATCGGGTCCCGTGAGCGAGAACCCCCTTGCGCCGCCGCGACTGCGGTTCCCGGCGGACGCCTCCGAGCTGGTGAGCCGCATCTGGCCCGCGTCCGCGACGCGGACCGACGAGGGCATGCTCGCCGTCGGCGGGGTCGCTGCCGACGAGCTCGTCGCCCGGTTCGGTTCCCCCCTCTACGTCGTCGACGAGCGGGACGTGCAATCCCGTGCCGTCCGCGTGCGGGACGCCTTCACCGACGCGTTCACCCGGATCGGCATGCGGGCACACGTCTACTACGCCGCGAAGGCCTTCTGGACGACGCACGTCGCCCGGTGGATGGCCGACGCCGACCTCCGTCTCGACGTCTGCACGATGGGCGAGCTCGCCGTCGGGCTGGCTGCCGGCGTCGACCCGGCACGGATGGGCTTCCACGGCAACGACAAGTCCGACGCCGAGATCGAGCGCGCCGTCGCGGTCGGGCTCGGCACGATCGTCCTCGACAGCCACGAGGAGATCGGCCGCGTCGCCCGGATCGCCGCTGCCGCCGGGGTCACCCAGCGGGTCCGCATCCGGATCAACAGCGGGGTGCACGCCTCGACGCACGAGTTCCTGGCGACCGCGCGCGAGGACCAGAAGTTCGGCATCCCCCTGTCCGAGGCGGTGCAGGCCGCGACCGCAGTCCGTTCCGAACCGTCGCTCGCCTTCGTCGGGTTGCACTCGCACATCGGCTCGCAGATCTTCGACGACAGCGGGTTCCGCGAAGCCGCCCGTCGACTCATGGACGTGCACGCCACGCTGGTGCAGTCCGGTCCGGTGCCGGAGCTCAACCTCGGTGGCGGCTGGGGCATCGACTACACCGAGGCCGATTCCGCCCTCGAGCCGGAGGACGTCGCGGACGCCCTCGCCGCGATCATCGCCGACGAGTGCTCCGCGCGGGGCATCCCGGTGCCCGAGATCGCGGTGGAGCCCGGCCGGTACATCGTCGGCCCGCCCGGCATCACGCTGTACCGCGTCGGCACGATCAAGCCCGTCTCGGTGGACTCCGAGGACGGCACCGCGGCGACCCGCACCTACGTCTCGGTCGACGGCGGGATGAGCGACAACGTCCGGCCGGCGCTCTACGGTGCCGACTACACGGCACGGCTCGCCCGGACCTCGGACGCCGACCCGGTGCTGACCCGCGTGGTCGGCAAGCACTGCGAGAGCGGCGACGTGGTCGTCCACGACGAGTACCTGCCCGGCGACGTGCGCCGCGACGACCTGCTCGCCGTGGCCGCGACCGGTGCCTACTGCTGGAGCCTGGCGAGCAACTACAACCACGTCGGTCGTCCGCCGGTCGTCGCGGTCGCCGACGGGGCAGCCCGTATCCTCGTGCGGGGCGAGAGCGTCGACGACCTCCTCGCCCGAGACACGGGCGTCGTGCCGGTTCCCGAGACCGGTCCGGACGCCTGAGAACCCGACCCGGAGAGACCCCCACCAGATGATCGAATACCGCAACGTCCGCGTCGCACTGCTCGGAGCCGGCTCGGTCGGCTCTCAGGTCGCACGACTCCTGCTCGAGCACGGACCGGAGCTCGCCACGCGTGCCGGCGCCGGTCTCGAACTCGTCGGGATCGCCGTGCGCGACGTCGACGCCCAGCGGGACGTCGACCTGCCGCGCGAGCTGTTCACGACGGACGCCGGTTCGCTCATCCTCGGAGCCGACATCGTCGTCGAGCTCATCGGCGGCATCGAGCCCGCCCGCACGCTCGTGCTCCAGGCGCTGCAGTCCGGCGCCGACGTCGTCACCGGCAACAAGGCACTGCTCGCCACGCACGGCCCGGAGCTCTTCGCCGCCGCCGAGCAGGTCGGCGCACAGCTCTACTACGAGGCGGCCGTCGCCGGGGCGATCCCGATCATCCGGCCGCTGCACGACTCGCTGGCGGGTGACCGCATCGAGCGGATCATGGGCATCGTCAACGGCACGACGAACTTCATCCTCGACCTGATGGACCGAGAGGGCGCGACGTTCGCCGACGCCCTGGCCACCGCGACGGAGCTCGGGTACGCCGAGGCCGACCCGACCGCCGACATCGAGGGCTACGACGCCGCGCAGAAGGCCGCGATCCTGGCCTCGATCGCGTTCCACACCTCGGTCCCGCTCGCCGCCGTGCACCGCGAGGGCATCACCTCCGTGACGATCGAGCAGGTCCGAGCCGCGCGCAAAGCCGGCTACGTCGTGAAGATCCTCGCCACGTGCGAGCGGCTCACCGACGCGGACGGCCGCGAGGGCGTCAGCGCCCGGGTCTACCCGGCCCTGGTGCCGGAGTCGCACCCGCTCGCCAGCGTGCACGGCGCGAAGAACGCGGTGTTCGTCGAGGCCGAGGCCGCCGGCGACCTGATGTTCTACGGCGCCGGAGCCGGTGGGGTGGAGACGGCCTCCGCGGTCCTCGGCGACCTGGTGTCCGCCGCCCGACGGCACGTCATCGGTGGCCCGGGTGTCGCCGAGTCGACCCGGTCGGCGCTGCCGGTGTTCCCGATCGGGACCGTCCGCACCCGCTACCAGATCTCCCTGCACGTGTCGGACGCACCGGGTGTGCTCTCGGCCGTCGCCGGGGTGCTCGCGGCCCACGGCGTCAGCGTCGAGACCGTCGAGCAGACCACCACGGGTGCCACCGAGGGGACGGCGACGCTCGTCATCGGGACGCACCTGGCGCGGGAGGCCGACCTGGCCGACACGGTCGCCGCGCTCCGGGGTGAGGACGTGGTCCTGGACGTGACCAGCGTCCTGCGGTTCGTGGGGGCGTAGCGCGACCACGCGCCTCCCGGCACCGCACCGACCACCCGCACGACCCACACCGATCCACCCAGTCCGTTCCACACCGCCCGTTCCACACCGCCCGATCCACCCAGACCGACCCACCGGACAGAGAGAGAAGCCTGATGGCCCACCAGTGGCAGGGAGTCCTGCGCGAGTACGCCGACCGACTCGACGTGACCGACGCGACCCCGATCGTGACGCTCGGTGAGGGCGGCACCCCGCTCATCCCGGCTCGTCGGCTCTCCGAGCGCACCGGCGCGACCGTGTACGTCAAGTACGAGGGCATGAACCCGACCGGTTCCTTCAAGGACCGCGGCATGACGATGGCGATCTCGAAGGCCGTCGAGCACGGCGCGAAGGCCGTCATCTGCGCCTCGACCGGCAACACCAGCGCCTCGGCCGCCGCGTACGCCACGCACGCCGGCATCACCGCCGCGGTGCTCGTGCCCGAGGGCAAGATCGCGATGGGCAAGCTCAGCCAGGCCGTCGCCCACGACGCCCAGCTGCTGCAGGTGCAGGGCAACTTCGACGACTGCCTGGACATCGCCCGCGACCTGTCCGCCAACTACCCGGTGCACCTGGTCAACTCGGTGAACAACGACCGCATCGAGGGGCAGAAGACCGCCGCGTTCGAGGTCGTCGACGTCCTCGGTGACGCGCCGGACTTCCACTTCCTGCCGGTCGGCAACGCGGGCAACTACACCGCGTACTCCCGCGGCTACCGCGAGGACGTCGCCTCGGGGCGCTCCACCAAGATGCCGCGCATGTTCGGCTTCCAGGCCGCAGGCTCGGCCCCGATCGTGCACGGCGAGGTCGTCCGGCACCCGGAGACCATCGCCTCCGCCATCCGCATCGGCAACCCGGCGTCGTGGAAGTACGCACTGGAGGCCCGTGACGAGACCGACGGCTACTTCGGTGCCATCTCGGACGAGGCGATCCTGGCGGCGCACCACCTGCTCTCCGCCGAGGTCGGCGTCTTCGTCGAGCCGGCATCCGCCATCGGTGTCGCCGGGCTGCTCGAGCGCTCCGACGCGGGCGTCATCCCGAAGGGCGCGACGGTCGTCATCACGGTGACCGGCCACGGCCTCAAGGACCCGCAGTGGGCGCTCCGCACCCAGGACGGTGGCGAGGTCACGCCGACGAGCGTCCCGGTCGACACCGCGGCGATCGCGGACGTGCTCGGACTGGTCAGCGCGCGGTGAGCGCCGACCGCTCGTCCGGACCGGGGGAGGGCATGACCGCCCACATCGCTGTACCGGCCGGACGGGCGGTGCGTGTGCGCGTCCCGGCGACGTCGGCGAACCTCGGGCCGGGGTTCGACTCCCTGGGACTCGCGCTCTCGCTCTACGACGAGGTCGTCGTCCGCGTCCGACCGGAGCCCGGCGCGACCGTCACGATCGACGGTGTCGGTGCGGGCGAGGTCCCGACCGACGACACGAACCTGGTGGTCCGGGCCGTGCGCCGGGGCCTCGAACACGCCGGGGTCCCGCAGCCGGGGCTCGAGCTGCACGCCACGAACGCCATCCCGCACGGTCGCGGCATGGGGTCCTCGGCGGCGGCCATCGTCGCCGGGCTGATGGCGGCACGTGGCCTGCTCGAGGGCGTGGTCGACCTCGACGCGGCGACCCTGCTCACCCTCGCCACCGAGATGGAGGGGCACCCGGACAACGTCGCCCCGGCCCTCTTCGGCGGGCTGACGATCGCATGGATGACCCCGGACGGGCCGGCGCACAAGCGACTGCTCGTGCACCGCGGTGTCTCGCCGGTCGTGTTCGTGCCGACGTCGACGCTGTCGACGAAGCTCGCCCGCTCGCTGCAGCCGATGACCGTGCCGCACGAGGACGCCGCGTTCAACGTGTCCCGCTCCGCACTGCTCGTCGCGGCGCTGATCCAGAGCCCGGAACTGCTGCTCGCCGCGACCGAGGACCGGCTCCACCAGGCGTACCGGGCGAGCGCCATGCCCGAGACCGACGCCCTGATCGGCCTGCTCCGTCAACACGGCCTGGCTGCGGTCGTCTCCGGAGCCGGGCCGAGCCTCCTGGTCATGGGCAGCGACCCGGCACAGCGTCTCGACGCCGCCGGACTGGTCGAGCGACACGCCGAATCCACCTGGCGTCCGCTCATGCTGGCCGTCGATCTGGGTGGTGCTACAGTGAAGGCGCTCCCGACGCTCGAAGCCGATCTCGCGCAGGCCTCGACCATCCACGGTCGACCGCCAGCTTGATTCGGTGCGTGGGGCACTTTCTCCAGATCACCGTTCTCGGGCCAGATCACCTGGCTTGGCCAGATCACCGTTCCCGGTCCGTCGTCTGAACGACGGCCGTTGCACGCTGCCACGAGATCGGTGGAAACTCTCCGCGTTCTGCGGTCGGAAGGAACAACAGCATCGTGACCGACGTCACCACCTCCACCTCGGTGGAGATCCCCACTGACCTCCGCGCACTCCGTCTCCCGGAGCTCCAGCGCATCGCCTCGTCCCTCGGCATCACGGGGCTCTCGAAGCTCCGCAAGGGCGACCTGATCGCGTCGATCGAGGACAAGCGTCCGGCCGAGGCACCCGCCTCCGTGACGCCGACCCTCGACGGCGCCGGGACCGGCACGCCGGCTCCCGAGGCCGCTCCGGCAGCGGAGGCACCCGTCACCCAGGCCGCCGCGCAGGCGCCAGCCACCCAGTCACCGGCCACGCAGGCCGACGCCCCCGCCGAGTCCGCCCCGCGCGGTCGTCGCAGCCGTCGCGTCACTTCAGGAGGCACGGTCACCGCCGAGCCGACCGCTGCGGTCACGCACACCAACGCTGGGCACACCGGCACCGAGGACCTCCTCGCCGGCCTCGACCAGGTCCGCGCCGAGAAGGACGCCCAGGAAGCCGCCCAGAGCGGCCAGCGTCGCGGACGCGGTCGTGACCGTCAGGCGCAGCAGGCCGACGCGCAGGAGTCGCGCGGCGCCACCGCCGAGACCCAGGTCCCGGTCGCGGACGCCGTCCAGCAGGGCGACCAGGACGCCACCCAGGACGACACCCAGTCGACCGAGGGCCAGCAGAACGACCAGTCCGACCAGGGCGACCAGTCCGAGGGCGGCGCCCGTCGTGGCCGTCGCAGCCGCGGCCGTGGTCGTGGCCGCGGGCAGAACGCCGACCAGGCCGACCAGGGCGAGCAGAAGCCCGCCCAGCAGCAGGCCGAGCCCGAGCAGAAGCCGGCGCAGCAGCAGAACGGCAAGCAGCAGAACGGTCAGCAGAAGCAGCAGGACCAGCGCGACGCACAGCGCGACCAGAAGCAGCAGGACTCGCAGCGCGAGCAGAAGCAGCAGGACGCCCAGCGTGACCAGCAGCGCGGCGATCAGCAGCGTGGCGAGCAGCAGCGCGCCGCCGAGCAGGAGGCCGAGAACGGTCGCACCCGCCGGCAGCGTGACCGCAAGCGCGGTCGCGGTGGCCAGAACGACGAGTTCGAGCCCGAGGTCACCGAGGACGACGTCCTCATCCCGATCGCCGGCATCCTCGACGTGCTCGACAACTACGCCTTCGTGCGCACCACCGGTTACCTGCCGGGACCGGAGGACGTGTACGTCTCGCTCGGCCAGGTGAAGAAGTACCACCTGCGCAAGGGCGACGCCGTCGTCGGTGCGATCAAGCAGCCGCGTGACAACGAGCAGCAGAGCCGTCAGAAGTACAACGCGCTGGTGAAGATCGACACGGTCAACGGCCAGACCGCCGACGAGGCCGCCGCCCGCGTCGACTTCCAGGACCTCACCCCGTTGTACCCGAACGAGCGCCTGCGCCTCGAGACCGAGCCGGCGAAGCTGTCGACGCGGATCATCGACCTGGTGTCGCCGATCGGCAAGGGCCAGCGCGGTCTCATCGTCTCCCCGCCGAAGGCCGGCAAGACCGTCGTCCTGCAGGCCATCGCGAACGCCGTCTCGAAGAACAACCCCGAGGCGCACCTCATGGTCGTCCTGGTGGACGAGCGTCCCGAAGAGGTCACCGACATGCAGCGCACGGTGCAGGGCGAGGTCATCGCCTCGACCTTCGACCGTCCCGCCGAGGACCACACCACGGTCGCCGAGCTCGCCATCGAGCGCGCCAAGCGCCTGGTCGAGCTGGGCCACGACGTGGTCGTGCTGCTCGACTCGATCACCCGCCTCGGCCGCGCGTACAACCTGGCCACCCCGCCGTCGGGCCGCGTGCTCTCCGGTGGCGTGGACTCGGCCGCGCTCTACCCGGTCAAGCGCTTCTTCGGCGCCGCCCGCAACATCGAGAACGGCGGCTCGCTGACCATCCTCGCCACGGCGCTCGTCGAGACCGGGTCGAAGATGGACGAGGTGATCTTCGAGGAGTTCAAGGGCACCGGCAACATGGAGCTCCGCCTCAACCGGCACCTGGCCGACAAGCGGATCTTCCCCGCCGTCGACATCAACGCCTCCGGGACCCGTCGCGAGGAGCAGCTGCTCTCCGCCGACGAGGTCGCGATCACGTGGCGCCTGCGTCGGGCCCTCGCCGGGCTCGACACCCAGCAGGCACTCGACGTGGTGCTGCGGAACCTCAAGGAGACGCAGTCGAACGTGGAGTTCCTGGTCCAGATCCAGAAGTCCGTGCCGGCGACCAGCGGTCACGGCAACGGCCACCAGGAGTAACGCGTGTTCGAGTCGGTGGCAGGGCTGCTGGCGGAACACGAGGAACTGACGCAGCAGCTGTCGGACCCCGCGCTCCACGCCGACGCGGCCCGTGCGAAGAAGGTCAACCGGCGGTACGCCGAACTCAGCCAGATCAAGGCGGCGTACGAGGCCTGGCAGGCGGCGGGGGACGACCTCGCCGCCGCCCGGGAACTCGCGCGTGAGGACGAGGCGTTCGCGGACGAGGTCCCCGGGCTCGAGGCGCAGCTGGCGGAGCGCCAGGAGCGTCTCCGCCGGCTCCTCATCCCGCGTGACCCCGACGACGGCCGTGACGTGATCATGGAGATCAAGGGCGGCGAGGGCGGCGAGGAATCGGCGCTGTTCGCGGCCGACCTGCTCCGGATGTACTCGCACTACGCCGAGGGCAAGGGCTGGAAGGTCGAGCTCCTCGAGCGCACCGAGTCTGACCTCGGCGGCTACAAGGACGTCCAGGTCGCGATCAAGTCGAACGCGACCGACCCGTCACAGGGCGTGTGGGCGCACCTCAAGTACGAGGGCGGTGTGCACCGTGTCCAGCGGGTGCCGCAGACCGAGTCGCAGGGGCGCATCCACACCTCGACCACCGGCGTGCTCGTCTTCCCCGAGGTCGACGAGCCCGAAGAGGTCGAGATCAACCAGAACGACCTGAAGATCGACGTGTACCGGTCCTCCGGTCCCGGCGGGCAGTCCGTCAACACGACGGACTCCGCGGTGCGCATCACGCACCTCCCGACCGGCATCACGGTCGCGATGCAGAACGAGAAGTCACAGCTGCAGAACCGCGAAGCGGGGATGCGCGTCCTGCGTGCCCGCATCCTCGCGCGCCAGCAGGAGGAACTCGACGCCCTGGCCTCGGACGCGCGCAAGTCCCAGATCCGCGGGATGGACCGGTCGGAGCGCATCCGCACCTACAACTTCCCGGAGAACCGGATCGCGGACCACCGCACCGGGTACAAGGCCTACGACCTCGACCGCGTCATGAACGGCGCGCTCGAGCCGGTCATCCAGTCGGCGATCTCGGCGGACGAAGAGGCACGCCTGGCCGCCATCGGCGACCAGGACGCCTGACCGGCGTGGACCAGCCGCAGCCGACGTACGCCGCGGACCGTCTCCTCCGGGAGGCGGCCGCGGCGTTGTCCGCGGCCGGCGTGCCGACCCCGCAGGTCGATGCGGAACTGCTGCTCGCGTGGGCGACCGACACCTCGCGCGGTGCCGTGCAGGCCCGCGCGATGACGGGAGGCGCGATCGGCGCCGAGCACGTCGAGCGCTTCCGGCACGCGGTGGCCCGGCGCGTCACCCGCGAGCCGTTGCAGCACGTCACCGGTGAAGCTCACTTCCGCGCCCTGACCCTGTCCGTGGGACCCGGCGTCTTCGTGCCGCGTCCCGAGACCGAGTCCGTCGTGCAGTTCGGCATCGACGCGCTCCGGGCGACCGCGGTGCCGGAACCGATCGCCGTCGACCTCGGTACCGGCAGTGGTGCGATCGCCATCGCGATGGACACCGAGGTGCCGAACGCCGTCGTGTACGCCGTCGAACGCTCCGCCGAGGCCCTGCCGTGGACCCGGCGCAACGTCGACGCCCACGGTGGCTCGGTGCGACTCGTCGAGGGCGACCTCGCCGACGCGTTCCCGGAGCTCGACGGACAGGTGTCGGTCGTCGTCTCGAACCCGCCGTACGTGCCCGACGACGCACTGCCGATCGACCCCGAGGTCCGCGACCACGACCCGGCGCTCGCGCTCTACGGCGGACCCGACGGCCTCGACGCCGTGCGGGCCCTCACCGAGACCGCGTGGCGACTGCTCGTGCCCGGCGGACTCCTCGTCGTCGAGCACGCCGAGCAGCAGGGGGCCGGGGTGCGTGCGGTCCTCGCGGCTCGGGGCTTCCGGTCGCCGGAGACGCACGTCGACCTCACCGGACGCGACCGGACGACCACCGCCACGCGCTAGGCGGACGGGGGGCGGGCCTCCCGGCAGGCGGTCAGCCGTCGGTCGGGACCGACGCTGTCTCGTGGGCGGCGATGAACGTCCGGACGGCGTCACGGAGGTCCGTGTCGCGCTCGACCAGGACGGCCGTGATGCCGACACTCCGGGCACCCGCGACGTTCTCCGGCATGTCGTCGGCGAAGAACGTGCGCTCGGCCGGGACGCCGTGGTGCTCGAGCACCCGACGGAAGACGTCCGGTTCCGGCTTGCGGGCACCGAAGTTGCTCGACGTGTCCAGGTGCTCGCCGAACAGCGGGGGCAGCGACGGCACCCACTCGTGCAGCCACCGACCGGCCAGCGGACCGTTGTTCGTGAGGAGCGCCACGCGGCCGTGCTCCTTGGCGATCCGGACCGCCTCGACCCGGTCGGGCAGCTCGGTCATCGCGGCGCCACGGACGCGGGCCCACTCGGCCTCGTCGACCGTGCAGCCCATCGCCTCCTGGAAGGCGGCCAGGTACGCGTCGCCGTCGGCGAAGTGTCCCGCTTCGGCGAGCTGCTCGCTGCCGGTGTCCCACCAGCGGCGACGGAGCTCGGTGAACTCGTGGCCCGTCAGCTCGGAGAGCCCGGCCATGCGGGTCATCCAGTCGTAGCGGACGAGCACGTCGTCCATGTCGAAGAGGAACAGGAGTGGGGGCGCAGCGGTCTCGTTCACGATGTGCACCATCCTCGCGCACTATCATCGTGCAGGTCATGGCTTCCCGATACGACTGCTCCGACCCCGACGGGCTCCTCACCGGGATGCGGCTCGCCCGAGCCGCCCTCGGTCGCGGTGAACTCGTCGTCGTGCCCACCGACACCGTGTACGGCGTCGCCGCGGACGCGTTCAGCGCGCAGGCCGTGCAGCGCCTGCTCGACGCGAAGGGCCGGACCCGGCAGTCGCCGCCGCCCGTGCTCATCCCGGGCGTGGCGACCATGGACGCCCTCGCCAGCGAGGTGCCCGAGCAGGTCCGGCGCCTCGTCGACGAGTTCTGGCCCGGTGGGCTCACGGTGATCCTCCGCGCGCAGCCGTCCCTCGACTGGGACCTCGGCGAGACCCGCGGCACGGTGGCGCTCCGGATGCCGGACTCGCGCATCGCCCTCGAACTCCTGCAGGAAGTCGGACCGCTCGCGGTGTCGTCCGCGAACTCGACCGGCGACCCGGCCGCGATGGACATCGACGACGCCGAACGGATGCTCGGCGACAGCATCGCGGTGTACCTCGACGGGGGAGCGATCCCCGCGCACGAGGGCACCGCCTCCTCGACCGGCTCCACGATCGTCGACGCCACCGGCCTCGCCGCGGGGGAGGGCCTCCGGATCGTGCGCCACGGCGTGATCTCCGACGACGAGATCAGGCGGGTCGTCGGGGACGACCTCGTGCGGTGAAGTTCTACCTGCTCGCGGGCGTCATCTCGGCGGTCGTGAGCTTCCTGGTCAGCTGCGTCGTCTGGAAGCTCGGCGTCAAGTACAAGTGGTACCCGAAGGTCCGCGAACGGGACGTGCACCGCACCCCGACGCCGCGGCTCGGTGGCATCGCGATGTTCCTCGGCGTGATCGTCTCCCTGCTCTGCGCGTGGTTCCTCTTCCCCGCCATCGCCGGGCAGGACTACTTCCGGCTGGTCTTCGCCGAACCAGGACGCGTGTTGGCGGTCCTGGCCGGGGCCACGATCATCGTGGTGCTCGGTGTCGCGGACGACATCTGGGACCTCGACTGGATGACGAAGCTCGCGGGCCAGATCATCGCGGCGGGGATCCTCGCGTGGCAGGGCGTCGCGATCGTGTCCCTGCCGATCGGCAACACGCTCGGCGTCGGCTCGTCCTACATGAGCCTGATCTTCACGGTGCTCGCCGTCGTCCTGGTGATGAACGCGGTGAACTTCATCGACGGACTCGACGGTCTGGTCGCCGGCGTCGCGATCATCGCCGGCGGGGTGTTCTTCCTCTACACGTTCTTCATCAACCGCGTGGTCGTCGAGACCGAGTTCTTCTTCAACCTGCCGTCGCTGCTGACCGCGGTGCTGGTCGGCGCCTGTGCGGGGTTCCTGGTGCTCAACTGGCACCCGGCCAAGCTCTTCATGGGGGACGCCGGAGCGCTGCTCGTCGGGTTCCTCATGGCCACCAGCGCGGTGTCGATCACCGGCAACATCGACCCCGCGGCGGTCCGCACCCGGACCGACCTGCTGCCCGCGTTCATCCCGATCCTGCTGCCGTTCGCGATCCTGGTCGTGCCGATCCTGGACTTCGCCCTCGCCGTGGTCCGTCGAGTCAGCGCCGGCAAGTCGCCGTTCTCGGCCGACCGGAAGCACCTGCACCACCGCCTGCTCGACATGGGGCACTCGCACTTCCACGCGGTGCTCATCTTCTACGCGTGGACGGCCACGGTCGCCTTCGGGTGCCTGCTTTTCCTGTTCGTCAACTGGTGGTGGGTCACGGCCTTCGTCGCGGTCGGGTTCACGGTCTGCGCAATCGCGACGTTCGCGCCGCTCGGCCGGAAGCGCGTCGAGATCGCCGCCCAGTCGACCGCGCGACGCGGGGGAGCGGTGGACGCCAGTCTCGACCCGCTCGACCGTGCCGCGGCCGTCCGCGACCCGCACGCCAGCCACCCGACCCGACCGATCCCTGGAGACCCCTCGTGACCACCCCGAACGGCCTCGACCACGTCCGGCCGGTCTTCCGGCGCATCCTGCTGCAGGGGGCCGTCCTCGCCGGGGCCCTCGCCGTCGTCGGGGGTGTCGTCGGGTGGTTCGTCGCCGGCGGTCCCGGACTGACCGGTGGGCTGATCGGCGCCGTGATGAGCGTCGTGTTCTGCGGACTCACCGCGGTCAGCGTCCTGCTGGCGATCCGGTTCTCGGGCGGTCAGATGATCTCCGGGGCCTTCTTCGGCACGATCATGGGGACCTTCCTGGTGAAGTTCGTCGTGTTCATCGTCGTGCTCGTGGCGTTGAAGGACCGCGACTGGGTGAACACGCCGGTGCTCGCGATCGCGATCATCATCGGGGTCATCGGTTCGCTCGTGATCGACGTCACCGTGATCGCCCGTGCCCGGGTCCCGATCGGCGTCGAACTGCCCGGAGGCCGGACGGACGCTGAGGATCGCGACCCCGCTGCCTGAGAGCCCGAGAAGCCGCACACACCTGATAGGCTTCTGGAGCCCGCTGCCGGAGCATGAGCTCGGACGGGCAAGCCTCCACATCAGTCCACCTCCGCGTGCCATGCGTGCGCGCCCCGACACAGGAGACAGCGCTGCTATCCCACGCTCTTCCCCTGTCCCTCATCGCTGCGGGTAACCCCGTCGCGGCGGGGAGCAGCAAGGCCGCCGAGTTCCATGGTCCGTCGATCAACGAGTTCTTCCCGGACCCGATCTTCTTCGCCGGTACTGCGTTCGAGATGGACCGCATCGTCCTCATCCGCTTCTTCGCGGTGGCCGTGCTCCTCGTCTTCGCATTCGCCGGAACCCGCGCGCTCAAGCTGGTCCCCAACCGTGGACAGGCATTCATCGAGTACGCCTTCGACGTCGTCCGTCGGAACACCTTCGACAACCTGGGTGAGAAGGACGGCAAGCGGTTCCTGCCGCTCCTCGCGACGATCTTCTTCGGCGTCCTGTTCATGAACCTCACGGGCCTGGTCCCGTTCATGAACATCGCCGGAACCAGCCGCATCGCGATGCCGATGATCCTGGCGATCGTCGCCTACATCGCGTTCATCTACGCCGGCCTGCGCAAGCACCCGGGCACGTTCCTCCGGAACTCGCTCTTCCCGCCCGGGGTGCCGTGGCCGCTGTACATCATCGTGACGCCGATCGAGCTCGTCTCCACCTTCGTGCTCCGTCCGATCACGCTGACGCTGCGACTGCTGATGAACATGGTCGTGGGGCACCTGCTCCTCGTCCTGTTCTTCTCGGCGACGTGGTTCTTCTTCTTCGACGCGGAGAGCCTCTTCAAGTTGTTCGGTGTCGGGACGCTCGCGTTCGGCATCGCCTTCAGCTTCTTCGAAGTCCTCGTCGGGTTGCTCCAGGCGTACGTCTTCATGTTGCTGACGGCCGTCTACATCCAGCTCGCGCTGGCTGACGAGCACTGACACCCTTCTGACCCCCTACGGGACCGACACTCGTCGGACCCGCACCTCGAAAGGAAAACACGTGGACGCAACGACCGTTCTCGCGGAGATCAACGGCAACATCGCGACGGTTGGCTACGGCCTCGCTGCGATCGGCCCGGCCATCGGCGTCGGCATCGTCGTCGGCAAGACCATCGAGTCCGTGGCCCGCCAGCCCGAACTGCAGGGTCGCCTCACCACCCTCATGTACATCGGTATCGCCTTCACCGAGGCCCTTGCCTTCATCGGCATCGCGACGTACTTCATCTTCACCAACTAAGGCCCCTCGATGCAGACTGCACTCATCATCGCGGCGGAGGAGACCCACAATCCTCTGATCCCACCGGTGTACGACATCGTGTGGTCGCTGGTTGCCTTCGTCATCATCTTCATCGTGATGTGGCGTGTCGTCACGCCGCGGATCACGAAGATGCTCGATGAGCGCACCGAGGCCATCGAAGGCGGCATCAAGAAGGCCGAAGCCGCCCAGGAACAGGCCGCTGCTGCGCTCGACGAGTACAACAAGCAGCTGGCTGATGCACGTGCCGAGGCATCGCGCATCCGTGAGCAGGCCCGTGCCGACGCCACCGCGATCGGCAACGAGGTCCGCGAGCAGGCCAGCGCCGACGCCGCACGCATCACCGCGAACGCCCAGGCGCAGATCGAGGCAGAGCGCCAGAGCGCGCTCCAGTCGCTCCGCTCCGAGGTCGGCACGCTCGCACTCGGCCTCGCGTCGGGTGTCATCGGCGAGTCCCTCCAGGACGACGCCAAGGCGACCGCCGTCGTCGACCGCTTCCTCGCCGACCTCGAGTCGTCGCAGGGTGCCCAGACGGCGGCCGGAACGGAGCACTGAGCATGCGCAGCGCCACCCGCGAAGCGATGACGTCCACCAGGGCGGTGCTCGCCGAACTCGGCGGTGCCGTCGACCTGGGCGTCGGCGCAGAGATCTTCGCCTCCGGGCGAGCGATCGCCCGGGCGTCGCAGCTGCTCAACCTGCTCGCCGACCCGACCGCCGACACCGCTGGCAAGAAGGTCCTCATCGACCGCGTCTTCGCCGGACAGAGCGACGCCACGCGCGCCGTCCTGACCGCCGTCGCCGGCTCGCGCTGGTCGTCGCAGGGTGACCTGCTCGCCGGCATCGAGGACGCAGCAGTGCGTGCCGTGGCCGCGACGGCCGACCAGTCGACCTCGATCGAGGCCGAACTGTTCGCCTTCGAGACCGCAGTGCGTTCGGACGCCGGACTCGAGCTCGCGCTCGGGACCAAGCTCGGCAGCGCCGACCAGAAGGGCTCCCTCGCGGAGCGCCTGCTGGCCGGCAAGGTGTCGCAGCAGACGATCACCATCGTGTCGAACCTCGTGCAGCAGCCCCGTGGCCGCCGCATCGGCGAGATCGTGCGTGACGCCTCCCGGATCGTCGCAGACCAGGCGGACAAGCTCGTCGCCACGGTCATCACGGCGACGCCGCTGTCCGACGACCAGGCGGCTCGTGTCGCCCACGGGATCGCGCAGCGCTACGGACGGGACATCACCGTGAACCGCGTCGTCGACCCCTCGGTCATCGGCGGGGTCCGCGTGCAGGTCGGCGGCGACGTCATCGACGGCACCGTCGCGACGCGGCTCGCAGACCTCCGTCTGCAGCTCGCCGGCTGAGCGTACGGTCGGACTCGTCCCTCCAAGTCCACAACGGGAACTGCCCCGCCCGGCAGCATCACCCTCTCGGAGCCGAAGGGCCCCGGAAACCAACAAGGAAAATCCCATGGCAGACATCACCATCAGCCCCGATGAGATCCGTGATGCCCTGAAGGACTTCGTCTCGAACTACGAGCCGACGAAGGCCTCCACGGCCGAGGTCGGGCACGTCACCGACGCCGGTGACGGCATCGCCCACGTCGAAGGCCTCCCCGGCGTCATGGCCAACGAGCTGATCCGCTTCGCGGACGGCACGCTCGGCCTCGCCCAGAACCTCGACGAGGACTCGATCGGTGCCATCGTGCTCGGCGAGTTCTCCGGCGTCGAAGAGGGCCAGGAAGTCACCCGGACGGGCGAGGTCCTCTCGGCCCCGGTCGGCGACGCCTTCCTCGGCCGGGTCGTCGACCCGCTCGGCGCCCCGATCGACGGTCTCGGTGAGATCGCAGCCGAGGGCCGTCGCGCCCTCGAGCTGCAGGCACCGGGCGTCATGTCCCGCAAGTCGGTCCACGAGCCGATGCAGACCGGCATCAAGGCGATCGACGCGATGATCCCCGTCGGCCGCGGCCAGCGTCAGCTGATCATCGGCGACCGCCAGACCGGCAAGACGGCCATCGCGATCGACACGATCATCAACCAGAAGGCCAACTGGGAGTCGGGCGACGAGAACAAGCAGGTCCGCTGCATCTACGTCGCCATCGGTCAGAAGGGCTCCACGATCGCCTCCGTCAAGGGCGCGCTCGAGGACGCCGGTGCGATGGAGTACACGACCATTGTCGCGGCCCCCGCCTCCGACCCGGCCGGCTTCAAGTACCTCGCCCCGTACACCGGTTCGGCCATCGGCCAGCACTGGATGTACCAGGGCAAGCACGTCCTGATCATCTTCGACGACCTGTCGAAGCAGGCCGAGGCCTACCGTGCGGTGTCGCTCCTCCTGCGTCGTCCGCCGGGACGCGAGGCCTACCCGGGTGACGTCTTCTACCTGCACTCCCGTCTGCTGGAGCGTTGCGCGAAGTTGTCCGACGAGCTCGGCGCCGGATCGATGACGGGCCTCCCGATCATCGAGACCAAGGCGAACGACGTCTCGGCGTACATCCCGACCAACGTGATCTCGATCACCGACGGCCAGATCTTCCTGCAGTCCGACCTCTTCAACGCGAACCAGCGTCCGGCCGTCGACGTGGGCATCTCGGTGTCCCGCGTCGGTGGTGACGCCCAGGTGAAGTCGATCAAGAAGGTCTCCGGCACGCTGAAGCTCGAACTGGCGCAGTACCGCTCGCTCGAGGCGTTCGCGATGTTCGCGTCCGACCTCGACCAGGCGTCGCGTCGTCAGCTCGACCGTGGTGCGCGTCTGACGGAGCTGCTCAAGCAGCCGCAGTACTCGCCGTACCCGGTGGAGGAGCAGGTCGTCTCGATCTGGGCCGGTACCAACGGCAAGCTCGACACGGTCCCCGTGCCGGACGTGCTGCGCTTCGAGTCCGAGCTGCTCGACCACCTGCGTCGCAACTCCGACGTGCTCACGACCCTCCGCGAGACGAACCAGCTCAGCGACGACACCGTCGCCGCGATGTCCAAGGAGATCGACGAGTTCACGAAGAGCTTCCAGACGAGCGACGGCAAGACGCTCGGCTCGGAGCAGTTCGACGCCGCGGACTCCGAGGACGTCGACCAGGAGCAGATCGTCAAGGGTCGTCGCTAGATGGCAGCGCAGGTCCGGGTCTATCGTCAGCGGATCAAGTCCGCGAAGACCACGAAGAAGGTCACGCGCGCCATGGAGCTGATCTCGGCGTCGCGGATCCAGAAGGCGCAAGCCCGCATGGCCGCGTCCGGTCCGTACTCCCGTGCGGTGACCCGGGCCGTGTCGGCCGTGGCGACGTTCTCGAACGTCGACCACGTGCTGACCACCGAGCCGGCGACGTCGACCCGCGCGGCCGTGGTGCTGTTCACCTCGGACCGCGGTCTCAACGGCGCGTTCAGCACCAACGTCCTCAAGCAGGGCGAGGAGCTCGCCTCCCTGCTCCGCAGCGAGGGCAAGGACATCGTGTACTACCTGGTGGGGCGCAAGTCCGTCGGGTACTTCACGTTCCGTGAGCGTGCGTCGGAGCAGCAGTGGGTCGGCAACACCGACCAGCCGGAGTTCTCGACCGCCAAGGAGATCGGCGACGCCGTCGTGGCGAAGTTCCTGCAGGACACGGCAGAGGGTGGCGTGGACGAGATCCACATCGTCTTCAACCGGTTCCTCAGCCTCGCCACGCAGGAGCCGCAGGTCGTCCGCCTGCTGCCGCTCGAGGTCGTGGACGGAGTGGACGAGCCCCAGGGCGACGAGCCGCTGCCGCTGTACGAGTTCGAGCCGGACGCCGATGCAGTGCTCGACTCGCTGCTGCCGGTCTACATCGAGAGCCGCATCTTCAACGCCATGCTGCAGTCGGCTGCTTCCGAGCACGCCGCCCGTCAGAAGGCCATGAAGGCGGCGAGCGACAACGCCGACTCCCTGATCCGTGACTTCACCCGTCTCGCCAACAACGCGCGACAGGCTGAGATCACGCAGCAGATCTCCGAGATCGTCGGCGGCGCCGACGCCCTCTCGTCGAAGAAGAAGTAGTCCGCCGCGTGCGCGGACAGACACCCACCCCAGGAAGGCACCAGCCATGACCGACACCGCAACCACCGCGGTCGAGACGTCGTCGGCGCCCGGTGTCGGCCGGATCGCCCGTGTCACGGGTCCCGTCGTCGACATCGAGTTCCCGCATGACGCGATCCCGGAGATGTACAACCTCCTGTTCACGACGATCACCATCGGTGACTCGTCGCAGGAGATCGGCCTCGAGGTCGCCCAGCACCTCGGCGACGACCTCGTCCGTGCCATCTCCCTGAAGCCGACCGACGGCCTCGTCCGTGGTCAGGAAGTCCGTGACTCGGGCGCCCCGATCTCGGTCCCCGTCGGCGACGTCACCAAGGGCAAGGTCTTCGACGTCCTCGGCAACGTGCTCAACTCCGACGAGAAGATCGAGATCACCGAGCGCTGGCCGATCCACCGCAAGGCCCCGGCCTTCGACCAGCTCGAGTCCAAGACCTCGATGTTCGAGACCGGCATCAAGTCGATCGACCTCCTCACCCCGTACGTGCAGGGTGGCAAGATCGGCCTCTTCGGTGGTGCGGGCGTCGGCAAGACCGTCCTCATCCAGGAGATGATCCAGCGCGTCGCGCAGGACCACGGCGGTGTGTCGGTGTTCGCCGGTGTCGGTGAGCGCACCCGTGAGGGCAACGACCTCATCGGTGAGATGGAAGAGGCGGGGGTCTTCGACAAGACGGCCCTCGTGTTCGGCCAGATGGACGAGCCGCCGGGGACGCGTCTCCGCGTGGCCCTGTCGGCGCTGACGATGGCGGAGTACTTCCGTGACGTGCAGAAGCAGGACGTCCTGCTCTTCATCGACAACATCTTCCGCTTCACGCAGGCCGGTTCTGAGGTCTCCACGCTGCTCGGTCGCATGCCGTCCGCCGTGGGGTACCAGCCGAACCTCGCCGACGAGATGGGTGTGCTCCAGGAGCGCATCACCTCGACGCGTGGTCACTCGATCACCTCGCTGCAGGCGATCTACGTGCCGGCCGACGACTACACCGACCCGGCTCCGGCGACCACGTTCGCGCACCTCGACGCCACGACCGAGCTCTCCCGCGAGATCGCGTCCCAGGGGCTGTACCCGGCCATCGACCCGCTGACCTCCACGTCGCGGATCATGGACCCCCGGTACCTGGGCGCCGACCACTACGAGACGGCCACGCGCGTCAAGCAGATCCTCCAGAAGAACAAGGAACTGCAGGAGATCATCGCCATCCTCGGTGTCGACGAGCTCTCCGAAGAGGACAAGATCACGGTGGAGCGCGCTCGTCGCATCCAGCAGTTCCTGTCCCAGAACACCTACATGGCGAAGAAGTTCACCGGTGTCGAGGGCTCCACGGTGCCCCTCAAGGACACCATCGAGTCCTTCCGCGCCATCGCCGACGGCGAGTTCGACCACGTCGCGACGCAGGCGTTCTTCAACGTCGGTGGCATCAACGACGTGGAAGAGAAGTGGGCTCAGATCCAGAAGGAGAACCGCTGACATGGCGGGTCTCACCGTGAGCGTCGTCTCGGCTGACCGCGAGGTCTGGTCGGGCGACACCACCATGGTCGTCGCACGCACGACGGAGGGCCAGATCGGCATCCTCGCGGGGCACGAGCCGATGCTCGCGATCCTCGCTCAGGGTCAGGTCCGCATCACGCGGGCCGACGGCTCCACCGTCGCGGTCGACGCTGAGGACGGCTTCCTCTCCGTCGAGCACGACACGGTCACGATCGTGGCGCGGCAGGCCGCGCTGGCGTCCTGACCGGACTGACCGTCCTCCTCCCGCCGTCCGAGACGAAGCGGGAGGGTGGGGACACGGAGCGCACCCTCGACCTGGGTGCACTCTCGTTCCCGGAACTGGCCACAGAGCGGGCCGCGGTGATCACCTCGGCCCGCTCCGTCAGTTCCGAGGAGTCCTCTGCCCGGACGGCGTTGAAGCTCGGGCCGAAGTCGATCGCCGAACGACTCCGCAACCTGGTCCTCGAGACCAGTCCGACGATGCCGGCGATCGAGCGGTACACGGGCGTGCTCTACGACCCGTTGGACGCGCTGGCCGCGGACCCCGCGACCCGTTCCTGGTGGGACGACCACGTCGTGGTGCAGTCCGCGATGTTCGGTCCGGTCGGCGCGGGCGACCTGGTCCCCGCCTACCGGCTGTCGCACGACTCGCGACTGCCCGGGCTGCGACTCGCGTCGCTCTGGCCGGCTCCGGCCGCGAAGGCGTTGTCGACCCGTCCGCCGGGGTTGGTGCTCGACCTCCGCTCCGATGGGTACCGCGCGCTCGGCCCGGTGCCGGACGCCATTCCCCTGCGGGTGGTGAGCGTCGCCGGCGACGGTCGTCGGAAGGCACTCAACCACTGGAACAAGACCGCCAAGGGGCGGCTGGTGTCGCTGCTCGGTCGGACCGGTGCCGCGGTCTCGACGATGGTCGAGCTCAGCGAGTGGGCTGCGGTGCACGGGGTGATCGTCGAGCCGGTGGACGGCGGCTGGGACCTGGTCGCCGAGAGTCTCGAGCCCGTCACGGTCTGACGGCTCTCCCTCCACAGGGCGGTCGCGATGTGCGATCGTCCACGGGTCGTCGTCGCGGCCGTCCTGGAGGCTCGCCCCGCGTCAGGATCGTCGGCATGCGAACCACGGACACGACGACCACAGCGACCACTGCGACCACGATGAACGGCACGGCGACCGGCACGGCGAATGCCACGACGACCGGCACGACGAGCGACACGACCTTCGTCCGGTACAGCCACGAGATCGCTGCGGCGGTCACCCTGCCGAGTGGCGCCCGGGCGCTCGTGGCGCCGGGACCGCTGACGGCTGCCGCCGGCATCGCGCTGACGACGGCCTGCGCGGCACTGTCGACCAGGCTGGCGCTGCTCGCCTTCCTCGCCGATCCCCAGGCGGACGAGCCGATCGGCATCACCGGGCACGACCCGTTCACCGAGCCCACGCCTCCGGCCCTCGTCGGCGCCGGACCGGAACCGGACCGTGAACGCGTGCGTCGAGCGGGGGACCGGTGCGTGGACGCCTGGCGCCTCTGGACGCAGGACCGGGGTTCCGGTCAGTCGGTGGTCGGCGTCGCCGGCGCGCTCGGGCTCGGGGCCTGGTGCGCGTGGGCGGTCCACGCAGAGGCACGCGCGGCGACGCGAGCGCGGTACGCCCTGGATCTCCGGAGCCAGGACCCGCTCGCACGACTGGTGCTCCGGAGCTGCACCCTCGGCGTCCGGGCGGCGTGGCGTGGATGAGACCGGGTGCACCGCATCGTCTACGGTTGTGGTGCCGACGGAAGGAGCCGCACGTGCAGGACGACGAGGACCAGCTCGACGACACCGTGCTGCGCGCGTCGCTCCGGCACCCGGGCGACGCCGACGCGGATCCTCTCGACGACACGGTCCTGCGCCCCGGGCGACACCGAAGCCCTGTGTCGTCACCCCCCGCGTCGACACCTCCTGCGTCGTCACCCCCTGCGTCGTCACCTACCCCTGCTCTGCCGGCTGGTCCTGGTCCTGGTCCTGGTCCTGGTTCCGGTTCTGGCCGCGGGCCGAGCACCAGCCCGAGCCGCGATCACGGGGTCGACGTCCCCGTGCCGGTGCCGTCGGTGCGCATCGGTGGGCGGGTGTACCGCCTCGACCGTCCGGTGGTGGTCGGTCGCCGACCCGGACCCCCGCGTGTCGTCCAGGGCCCCGCCCCGCAGCTCGTGACCGTGCCCTCGCCAAGGGGAGTGGTCTCGTCGTCCCACGTCCTGTTCCACGCTGCCGGATCGACCGCGGTCGTCGACGACCTCCGCGCCACGAACGGCACGGTCGTCCGCGCTCCGGGAGCACCGCCGCACCGGATGCCCGCGGGTGCCTCGATGGTCGTGCTGACCGGTACGGTTGTCGACATCGGGGACGGTGCCACCATCGAGGTGCTGTCGCCGTACCTGCGGTCCGTCCCTCCCGGCGGCCGCGAGTCGTCCGGACCGCTGCCCGTACCACCTCCCACACCCGGTCCGTCCCGAACCCCCAGAGAGCGACCCTGAACCGTGACCGAACTCGGCCGTGCTGCCTCCTCCCACGCCATCGACCTGCCTGACGGCAACGGTGCGACGCTGACCCTGTCCTGGGGGGCCGCGACCGACGTCGGGCGTCGCCGGGACCACAACGAGGACAGCTACATCGTCGATGCCCCGTACTTCGTGGTGGCGGACGGCATGGGCGGGCACCTGGCGGGGGACCGGGCGTCGGACGCCGTCGTCCGTCGGCTCGGCGACTCCACGACGGAGCCGTTCGCCTCGCGCCAGACCATCCAGCGCGCGCTGCTGCTCGCGACCGCCGACATCGAGAAGGCGGCGGGCGGCAACGCGATCGGTGCCGGCACGACGGTCACCGGCGTCGCGCTCGTCGCGTCGCAGGGGCAGCCCTCGGCGCTCGTGTTCAACGTCGGCGACTCGCGTACCTACCGCAGCGACGCGGGCGCTCCGCTGAAGCGCCTGACGATCGACCACTCCGTCGTCCAGGAGATGGTGGACGCCGGCGTCCTGCGGGCCGAGGACGCCGAGTCCCACCCCGACAGCAACGTCATCACCCGCGCCGTGGGGTTCGGTGAGCCGCCGGAGCCGGACTGGTGGACCATCCCCCTCCGCACCGGTGACCGGTACGTCGTCTGCTCCGACGGGCTGACGAAGGAGATCGGCGACGTCGGCATCTCCCGCATCGCTGCGAAGGTCGACAACCCGCAGGAGCTCGCGGAACGCCTGGTCGGCGACGCCGTCATCGCCGGCGGTCGCGACAACGTCACGGTCGTCGTGCTGCAGGTCGACGCGGCCCCGGCAGTGTCGGACGACATCGAGGACACGCTGCCGCGTCGCTGACCTCGGCGGCAGGCGAAGCGCACCGAAGCGCACCGATCCGGACCACCAGGCCCGGGACATCCCCACCGAGGTACCGTGACCCACTCAGCCGGGAAGGAACGTCCATGGCCCGACGACTGCCGTCGACAGCTCCCGTGATCCCGGGCTTCAGCCCGGTGCACGTCCTCGGCTCCGGTGGCTTCGCCGACGTGTTCCTCTACGAGCAGGACATGCCCCGCCGGAAGGTGGCGGTGAAGGTCCTCCTCGACGAGGTCGTCGACGATCGCGTGCGTCAGATGTTCCAGGGTGAGGCGAACCTGATGGCACGCCTCAGCACGCACCCCTCGATCCTCACCGTCTTCCAGGCGAGTGTCGCGGCCGACGGACGTCCCTACCTCGTGATGGAACTGTGCTCGGCGTCGATCAGCGAGCGGTACCGCCGAGAGCCCGTCCCGGTGTCCCAGGTCCTCTCCGTCGGCGTGCGGATCGGATCGGCGCTCGAGACTGCGCACCGCGAAGGCGTCCTGCACCGTGACGTGAAGCCGTCGAACATCCTGCTCACGGCGTACGGCAACCCCGTGCTGTCGGACTTCGGGATCGCAGCGACGCTCGGTGAAGCCGACCCGGACGAGCCCGTCGGCATGTCCATCCCCTGGTCGGCGCCGGAGGTCCTCGCCGACGAGTCGCGCGGCACGATCCAGTCCGAGGTCTACTCGCTCGCTGCGACCGTCTACTCGCTGCTCGCCGGCCGCAGTCCCTTCGAGGTCCCGGGCGGGAAGAACGGCGCCGCGGACCTGATGGCACGGATCGACAAGGGCGGCCCGCGCCCGACCGGACGCCCGGACGTCCCGCCCACACTCGAACGGGTCCTGGGCGCGGCACTGTCCCGTCGGCCGCGCGACCGCCCGTCCACGGTGATGGAACTCGTGCGCGGCTTCCAGCAGGTCGAGGCCGAGTTGGGTCTCCCGCAGACCCCGGCCGAGGTCGCGGTGGAGGCCTGGGCGGTCACCACCCCCTCGCGTCCCGACGAGCAGACCGTCATCGCGGCCGTCGGTGCCGCTGCGGCGGGCGGCGTCGCCCGGTCGGGTCGACGCCGTCGGAACCGCTCCGACCTGCGTGGCGGTTCGGTGGCGAGTGCGTCGCAGAGCGTCGGCACCGTGCACCGGTCGGCCTCGACGGCTCGGGCACGCCGCGGGTCCCGCGCTGCACTGGTGTGGGCGACCGTCCTGTCCTCGGTCGTCGTGCTCGCGCTGGCCGTGACGACCGTCGCCGTCCTGACCCGCGGCGGTGACGACGCCGTCCCGGTGGTGTCGGACCTCAGCGCCACGGCCGGAGCGTCCACCGTCACGTTCCGGTGGACCGATCCGGGCCTCCGGCAGGGGGACACCTTCGTCGTGACGGCGGACGGAACGACGAGCCAGCAGACGGGGACGACGTTCGTCGCGACCGGACGACCGGGCGTCGAGCAGTGCATCCGGGTCGCGGTGAACCGGGACGGCCGCACGGGCGTGGACAGCGCCGAGCGGTGCGGCACGATCGGCGGAGCCCGGTGATCCGGCGGCTGCTCGCCGCCCGGCGTTCCGCGACCGTGACGACCGTGGTGGCCGTCGTGGTCGGGGCGGTCGTCGCCGGCACCGCTCTCGTGTCGAACGGGTACCACGCCCAGCGGGTCGACCTCGGCGACGGCACGGTGTGGGTGCCCTCGGCGCAGTACGGTGCCGTCGGCCGCGCCAACCCCCAGGTGCTCGAACTGAACACCGCGGTGGAGACCTCCTCGGACGCCACGTCCGTGCTGCAGCACGGGTCGATGGTCTACGCCGTCGACCAGACGAAGGGCACCGTCGCCCGCGTCGACGTCGCCGACGCCACCCTCGGCGACGCGGTGACCCTCCCCACCGGCTCGCCGACCGTCCTGTTCGCCGGTGACACCGCGGTCGTCGGCAACACGGACACCGGCGGGCTCTGGACCACCCCGACCCGCTCCCTCGACGAGTTCGACGCGTCGACCGACCCGCAGCTGACCCTCGGTGCCGACGCGGTCTTCGACGCCTCGACGGACCACGTCGCCGTCTACTCGCCCCGGACCGCTACCGCCTCGCTCGTCACCCTCGGGACGACGCCGACCGTCGAACGCCGTGTGACCGTCCGGATGGACCTCACACACGACTTCCAGGTCGCGACCGTCGGCGACCACCTCGCCGTCCTCGACCGCACCGACGGCGTGCTCTCGGTCGACGGCCGCACCGTCGACCTCGGGGCCCGCGTCGGCTCCGCACCGGCCCTCCAGCAGTCCACCGACGTCGGCGCCGACGTCACGGTGGCGGGGACGGCCGGCCTGGTCCGGGTGTCGGCGTCGGGGGCCGTGCAGCAGTCCGCCCTCGCCGTGTCCGGCCGGGCGGCCCGACCGTGGACCGACGACGGCTGCACGTTCGGCGCCTGGAGCGGTGGGCAGGCGGTCGACACGTGCGACGGTCGTGCGATGCAGGACCTGGACCGGGTGCCGGGAGGCGCCGCCCTCCAGGTCGTCCACAACGGTCGCACCGTGGTGGCGAACGACCCGGAGAGCGGACGTACCTGGGCCGTCGGACGGAGCGGCCAGCTCATCGACAACTGGGCGCAGCTCGTCGACCAGCAGGACGACCAGCAGCAGGAGCGTGCGTCCGACGACGACCCGGAGGTCGAGAAGGAACAGGCGCCGCCGGTCGCGGTCGACGACGACCTGGGCGCTCGTCCGGGGCGCACCACGACCCTCCCGGTCCTGCTCAACGACCACGATCCCAACGGCGACCCGCTCGTCGTCAGCGAGGTGGGTGACGTCGACGAACGGGTCGCGCGCGTCGCGATCGTGACGGACGGCCAGCAGCTGCAGATCTCGCTGCCCGCGGCGGCGACCGGCGTCGTGACGTTCCCGTACACGATCACCGACGGCAACGGCGGGTCGGACACGGCGACCGTCCGGGTGACCGTCCGGCCCGACTCGGAGAACGCCCCGCCTCGGCAGGTCCGCGACACCCGGGCCGACGTGGTCCGAGGTGGACACGTCTCGACGAACGTCCTCGGCGACTGGATCGACCCGGACGGCGACCCGGTCTACCTCGAGTCCGCCAGCCCGTCCGAGGGCGACCACACCTCGACGACCCCGGACGGCCTGCTCGACTACCGCAACGACAGCGGCCGCACGGGGGACCGGGTCCAGCAGGTCACGGTCAGCGACGGCCGCGACGCCGGCCGCGGATCCGTCACCGTGGCGGTGGCGGCGCAGGGTGACGTGCCGCTCCGGGCCGAGGGGTTCCCGGTCAGCGGGTACGCCGACAAGCCGTTCACGGTCGACCCCCTCGACCACGTCCGCGGTGGCAACGGTGCCGTCACGCTGACGAGCGTGTCCTCGGCGCGCGGCCTGACGGTCACGCCGAGCTACGACAGCGGGACGGTGGAGGTCGAGGCGCGGACGCCGGGCGACTGGCAGCTCGAGTACACGGTCTCGGACGGCACGAAGACCGCCAGCGGCGTGGTCCGGATCACCGTGCTCGCACCGCCCGACGCCTCGGCCGCGCCGGTCACGACCCCGAAGACCGTCTTCGTCACCACGCTGTCGACGAAGGACACCGACGTCACGGCGACCGACTTCGACCCGGCCGGCGGGGTCCTCCTCGTCACCGGGCTCGGCGGGCCGCCGAGCGGCTCCGGGGTGCAGGCGGACGTGGTCGACCAGCACATCGTCCGGGTCACCCTGACCGCGCCGCTCGAGGGCCCGGTGTCCTTCGGGTACACGGTCTCGAACGGGTTGGCGACGGCCACCGGCACGATCACGGTCGTCGAGATCCCCGAGCCGGACCGCATCCAGCCGCCGGTCGCCCAACCCGACACCGCGACCGTCCGGGTCGGCGCCGTCACCGACATCGACGTCCTGGCGAACGACACGCAGCCGGAGGGCGGTGCGATCTCGCTCCGGCCCGACCTGGTGCAGGACGTCCCGCGCGGCGGCGGCCTGCTGTTCGTCTCCGGCGACCACCTCCGCTACCTCGCACCGAACACCCCGGGCACGTACACGGCCGCCTACCGCGTCGCCGGTCCGGACGGCCAGACCGCGGACGCGACCGTCTCGGTGTCGGTCCGCGACCGCGACCGCGCGACGAACGGCGCCCCCGTGCCGCAGACCGTGACTGCACGCGTCGTCGCCGGGCAGTCGGTCCGTGTGTCGGTGCCGCTCACCGGGATCGACCCCGACGGTGACTCCGTGCAGCTGGTCGGCGTCGCGTCGAACCCGGAGAAGGGCTCGGTGGCCGACGTCACGTCCGACTCGCTGACCTACGAGGCCGGCGACTACTCGGCCGGGACCGACGAGTTCACGTACACCGTGGTCGACGCGCTCGGAGCCCGCGCCACGGGGACCGTCAGGGTGGGGATCGCACCGCGGGCCGACCAGGCCGGTCGGCCCGTCGCCGAACCCGACCGCATCACGATCCGCCCCGGTGGCTCGGTCTCGGTCCGCGTTCTGCAGAACGACTCCGACCCGGAGGGCGGCCGCCTCACCGTCACCGCGGTCGAACCCGGCGCGTCCGACGTCCGCGCGCGGATCGTCGGCGGCCAGACCGTGCAGGTCACTCCGCCGGCGTCCGCACGGCGTGGTGACTTCGCGGTCGCCTACACCGTGGCTGACGAACAGGGGGCGACGAGCACGGCCTTCGTCACCGTGACCGTCGACCGCGACGCCCTCCCGCTGCGTCCCGAGGTCGACGACACCGTCCTCGACCTGCAGGACGTCGTCGGACGGCAGAGCGTGACGGTGGACGTCCTCCGCAACGTCTTCTTCGCCGAGGGCACCGACGCTGACCTCCGCGTCGGCGTGGTCGCCGGCTACGGGGACGCCGCGTCCGTCACGAGCGACGACCGCCTCAACATCCGGGTCTCCGATGCCTCGCAGGTGATCCCGTTCTCGGTGACCCGACGTGACCATCCCGACGTGGTGTCCTACGGCTTCGTCCACCTCCCCGGATCCGACGACGCCCTGCCGCAACTCGACCGGACCGCGCCCGCGGTCTCGGTCCGGAGCGAGTCGACGGTGCGCATCCCGCTCTCGCGCTACGTCGTGACCGCGAGCGGGAAGACCGCGACCGTCACGGACCGAGGGGCCGTCAAGGCGACGCACGCCGACGGGGGCTCGCTCGTGCTCGACGACTCGACGCTGCAGTTCACGTCGTCGAAGCTCTACTTCGGCAAGGCGTCGATCTCGTTCGAGGTGACGGACGGCTCCGCGGCGAACGGCGGTGCCGGACGCGTCGCGACCCTCGTGCTGCCGATCACGGTGACACCCCGCTCCAACCAGCCACCGTCCCTGACCGGCACGACCATCGAGATGCAGCCGGGCGACCGACGCGTGCTCGACCTCACCAAGCTGACCGACTACCCGTACCCGGCGGACCTGCCCGAACTCCGGTGGTCCGTACTCGACCGGCCGGACGACGGCACGACAGCGACGATCTCCGGGCAGCGCCTGACCGTCGCCGTCGACGACTCGACCGCACCCGGAGCCCGGTCCACCATCGGGGTCGGTGTCGCCGACTCCACGAACCAGGGCCGGGCCGGACGGATCACCGTCGAGGTCGTCGCGTCCACCCGGCCGCTGGTCCAGCCCGGGCCGGACAGCGCCGTCGTGCGACGGGGGACCTCGACCACGATCGACGTCCTCGCCAACGACGGACAGACGAACCCGTTCCCGGGCCAGCCGTTGCGGGTCATCGACATCCGGGGTCTCGCGGGCGGCATCCCCGCCGGTGTGACCGTCACCCCGAGCGCCGACCGGTCGCGCCTCCGGGTGGGTGTCGCGGCGGACGCGCAACCGGTCGACACGCACCTGCAGTACCGGGTCGCGGACGCGACGGGCGACGCCGACCGATCGGTGTGGGGCGACGTGACGGTCTCCGTGCAGGACGTCCCCGACGCCCCCGGCACGCCGACCCGGACCGGCGCCGAGACCGGCGGGCAGATCACGCTGAGTTGGTCCACCCCGCGGGCGAACAACTCGCCGATCACCGGCTACCGAGTGACCGGGACCGGCGGCGTCGCGAAGGACTGCGGCACCGCGACCGTCTGCACCCTCACCGGACTGGACCCGACCCGGTCCTACCGGTTCAGCGTCCTGGCCGAGAACGCCCTCGGGAGCTCGCAGCCCTCGCCGCAGTCCGCCACCATGAGCGCCGACTTCGTCCCGGCGGCACCGACCGGGCTGTCCGTCGTGCCCGACCAGACGAACCCCGGCCAGCTCGACGTCTCGTGGGACGCGGTCCCGCGCCCGGCCACGGGCAGCGCCGTCGACGACCACGTGGTGACGATCGCCGGCCCGGGTCTCACCGACACGAAGCGGACCGGCACCGCGACGACCACGTCCTTCAGCGGTGCGACGAGTGGTGCGGTCTACGTCGTGACGGTCTCGCCGCGCAACGACGCGGCCCGGGACGGCACGGCGGTGCAGTGGAACAGTTCGACCGCGTCCGGCACCGCCGTCGGGACCCCAGGACCGCCGCAGGACGTCCGGGCCGTCACCGGCGACCAGCCGGACGACCAGGGCAAGTCGACCGTGACGATCACCTGGTCGCCTGCCGACGGCGCCGGGGGAGCGGGACCGACCTACCGGGTCTACCGGATCGCCTCGGGTACCAGCCCGAGCTGCGCCGCGCTGGCGGACCAGACGTCGCTCGGCGCGCAGTCCGGCACGACCGACTCGGGCGTCGGCGGCGGTGGTGTCCGCTACGCGGTCGTGTCCGACAACGGCCTGTTCTGCAACGTCGCCTCCGCCAGCGCGGTCGCCTACGAGACGCCCGGTGGAACCGCTTCGCCGACCGTCGCGGTCGTCCCCGGGGCGACGGCGAACCAGGCCGACGTCCGGGTCACCGCTCCGGGGTCGGACATCGACCACTACCGCCTACAGACCGGTTCGTCGGTCGTCACCCTGCAGCCCGGTCAGGCGTGGACCGGCGTGCCCGGTGCCGGCGCGCGCAACGCCGCAGCCACCGTCACCCTGCAGGCGTGCGGCGCACCCGGCGACGCCTTCTGCACCGGCAAGGACGCCTCCTGGTCGGGGACCGTCGCCGCGTTCGACACCGCGAGCACGGTGACCGGCGCGCAGGAGGGCACGCGGATCGCCCTCACCGGCCCCGCCGTCGGCGCAGGGGTCACCGTCACGTACACGGCACGGTGGTACAGCGACGCCGCCGGAACGGTCCCCATCGCCGCGCAGGCGTCCGACACCTGGCAGTCGGGCGGCACCGCCCCCACCGCACCGACCGGCGCTCGGTTCGTCCGGGTCCTCGTCACCGCCCAGTTGGACGCCGACCCGCGGTCCTCGGCGACGAACGAGAAGTCACCGGCGACGTCGGCGGTCGCGGCAGCGGACCCACCGCCGGACCCCGCCCCCGCGGACCCTGCGCCGGGGGACCCGGCACCGGCGCCCGGCTCCGGCGACCCGAGCCAGCCGACACCGTGACACCGCGCAGCGCGGGCCCGACGAGCTCCCCGAGCACCCCGAGCACCCCGAGCACCGACCACGCCGTCCCCACGACAGAAGGAACGACACCCGCATGAGCATGACCCCGGAGCAGGCCACCCGGTTCGCCGACGTCGCCGGCCGCATCGTGTCGAACGTCGAGCAGGTGCTCCTCGGCAAGACGTTCGTGATCCGGCTCGCCGTCACCGCGATGCTCAGCGAGGGACACCTGCTGCTCGAGGACGTCCCGGGCACCGGCAAGACCAGCCTGGCGCGCGCCCTCGCCCAGAGCGTGCAGGGGTCGACGAACCGGATCCAGTTCACCCCCGACCTGCTGCCCGGCGACATCAGCGGCATCAGCGTCTACGACCAGCGGGCGCAGGAGTTCGAGTTCCACCGCGGTCCGGTGTTCGCGAACATCGTGCTGGCCGACGAGATCAACCGCGCCAGTCCGAAGACCCAGTCCGCCCTGCTCGAGGCGATGGAGGAGTCCGCCGTCACCGTCGACGGAGTCACCCACCGACTGGCGCAGCCGTTCATGGTCGTCGCGACGCAGAACCCGATCGAACAGGCTGGGACCTACCGCCTGCCCGAGGCACAGCTCGACCGCTTCCTCATGAAGACGTCCATCGGCTACCCGGACCACGCGGCGACCGTCCGGATCCTCGAGACGTCCGCGGCGCCGTCCGCCGCCGTCCCGGTCGCGAGCGTCGTCCCCGCCGCGACCGTCACCGAGATGGCGGCACTCGCCCGCACCGTGCACGTCGACCCCGTCATCGCCGACTACGTCGCGCGACTCGTGGACGGCACCCGCGCCGCCGACGAGGTCCGACTCGGTGTCAGCGTCCGCGGCGCGATGGGCCTGATGCGGGCCAGCCGCGTCCTCGCCGCCGTCACCGGACGGCACTACGTCACGCCCGACGACGTGAAGGCCCTCGCCGAGCCGGTCCTCGCCCACCGGATGGTGCTCGACCCGGAGGCCGAGTTCGACGGTGTCAGCGCCTCGAGCGTGGTCGCGCAGCTGCTCGTCGAGACGCCACCGCCGGCCGACCGGGTCCCACGGTGACGGACCGCCGTCCCGCCGACACGCGGTCCCGTCGTCCCGTCGCGACGCGGTCGCGTCGTTCGGGCGTGCAGGAGCGTACCGGGACGGTCGCCGGCCTCACCAACGTCCGGACCCGCCTCGTCGGTGACCGTGAGGACGTCGCCGCCGACGCGATGGTCGGCGTGGTCCGCGCCTGGCGCTCGCTCGGGAGGCTCGTCCGCCGTGCCGGGGGCGAGGTCGCGTCCGTCGTGACGCCCCTCGGGTGGATCGTGGCCGTCCTGACGGTCGTCGCGTTCGTCGCCGGGTACCGCGCCGGGCTCCGGGAGGTCGTGGTCGTCGGGTGGGCGGGAGCGGTCCTCGTCGTGGTGGCGGCGATCGCCCTCCTCGGCCGGTCCCGCCTGCTCATCCGGATGACCCCACCGCAGCACCGCGTGGTGGTGGGGGACGACGCCGGCGTGACCATCACCGCGGAGAACCCCACGCGCCTCCCGACCGTCCCGACGACGGTGGAGGTGCCGGTCGGCACCGGGCTCGTCGACGTGACGATCCCCACGGTGGCGCCCCGCGGCACCTTCGAACAGTACGTCGCGGTCCCGACCGTCCGCCGTGGCGTGCTCGACGTCGGACCGGTGACGGGCGTGCGAGCCGACCCCGTCGGCCTGGTGCGTCGCGAGGTCGTCTGGACCGCTCGCGAGCAGGTGATCGTGCACCCGCGGACGATCGCGATCCCGTCGACGAGCACCGGGCTGGTCCGCGACCTCGAGGGGCAGGCGACGACCGACCTCTCGCCGGCCGACATCGCCTTCCACGCGATCCGCGAGTACATGCCGGGCGACGACCCCCGGACGATCCACTGGAAGTCGACCGCCAAGACCGGGGCCTTCATGGTGCGGCAGTTCGAGGACACCCGGCGCTCACACCTCGTCGTCGCACTCGGCATCGCCCGCGCCGAGTTCGCGGACGACGACGAGTTCGAGCTCGCGGTCAGCGTCGCCGCGTCCCTCGGCGCCCGTGCCGTCCGGGACGGCCGCGAGGTCACCGTCGTCGTCTCGGAACGCACCCCGGAGTTCGCCAAGCGTGCCGTCCGCGCCGTGCGTCCGCTGCCGACCGTCACCCCGACCCGCCTGCTCGACGCGTTCGCCCGCGTGGGGCTGGCCGACGCCTGTCTGCCGATCACCGAGGTCGCGCGCATCGCCGGTCGGGACACCCCCGGCATCTCCGTCGCGTTCCTGGTCGTCGGTTCGACCGTCGCGGTGCCGGCCCTCCGCCTCGCCGCCTCGCGGTTCCCCGTCGGGGTCGAGGTCGTCGCCGTCGTCTGCGAACCGGAGGCCGTGCCTCGGTCCGTCCGGGTCGGCGCGTTGACGGTCATGACCGTCGGGTACCTCGAGGACCTCCGCCACGCCCTGCAGCGGTCGGTCAGCGCATGAGCATCGACGAGCGCCGGGCCCCGCGCCCGACACCGCACGCCGGGCCCCGGTCGGGGGCACGAGCTGCCCGCCGACGCCGGGTGTCGCCGCTGCGTCTGGTCGCGGGCACGCTGGCCGTCTGGCTCCTCGTGGCGCTCGCGAGCACGGCCTGGTGGCCGATCCACCGTGACAGCGCGATGGTGGCCGCGGGGGTCACGGCCGTGGTCGTCGGTTCCGTGGTGGCGCTGCTGGGAGCCGGGATGCGCCTCCCGGCCTCGGTCGTGTCGATCGTGACCGTCGTCGGTTTCGCGGCCACCGGCGTGCCCGCTGCCGTGCCCGGCGCGGCGGACGGCCCCCTGCCGACGCTGCCCGGACTGGTCGAGCTCTTCAGCGGAGTCGCCCTCGGGTGGCGGCGCCTCCTGACGATCACCCTGCCGGTCGGGTCGTACGAGGCGCTCCTCGTGCCGTACTTCGTGTCGGTCCTCCTCGTGACGGTCGTCGGCGTGAGCATCGCGACCCGCGCCTCCCGTCCGGAGCTCGCCAGCCTGCCGGCGCTCGCGCTCTTCGTCACCGGCACCGTCTTCGGACCGACGCGGCTCGAGACGTCCGTCTGGCTCGGCGTCCTGCTCGCCGGGGTCGCGCTCGTGTGGGCGCTGACCGTCCGGCACCTCCGGCGCGCGGCGACCGTCGCGGCGACCACCGGAGCCCGCGTGCCGATCGTGCGGGCGGTGGTCCGGCCGGCGCTGGTCGGCACGGCGACGATCGCCGCGGCCGCCGTCGTCGCCACCGGACTCGGTCTCGTCGCGCCCCCGTCGGGAGCGCGCACGGTCGCCCGCACGGACGTCGTGAAGCCCTTCGACCCGCGCGACCAGGTCAGCCCGCTCAGCGGGTTCCGCGCCTACGAGGAGTCCGGCCGAGCCGACGAGCCCCAACTCACCGTCACCGGGTTGCCCGCCGGCGGTTTCGTGCGGATCGCGACCCTGGACACCTACGACGGCGTCGTCTACCGCGTCGGAGGTCCGGACGGCGCTTCGGCGTCCGGGTCCTTCGAGCGGGTCCCGACCGCGGTCGACACCCGCGACGTACGGGGGACCGCCGTCGACGTCGCCGTCACGGTCCAGGGGTACCGGGGGGTCTGGCTGCCCACGGTCGGTGACCTGACGTCGGTCGCGTTCCGCGGACCGGACGCGGACCGTGAGCGGACCGCCTTCTTCTACAACCGCTCCACCGGCACCGCCGCCCTCGTCGACGGGGTGACCGGCCGGACGCGGTACACGTTGTCCGCCGTGGTCCCCGACCAACCGACCCAGGACGAGCTGACCGACGCCCGGCCGGGCGACGCCGCCGTCCCGACACCGCGCGCGGTGCCGGCCGCGGTGCAGGACGCCGTCCGCGCCGACACCGACGCGGACACGAGCGACGGAGCGCAACTGCTCGCCGCGCTGCAGGCGCTGCGGCGCACCGGGTACGTCAGTCACGGCGTCGGTGACGACCGTCCCAGCCGGAGCGGTCACGGTGCCGACCGGATCACGCAGCTCCTCACCGCCGTGCCGATGGTCGGGGACCAGGAGCAGTACGCCGTCGCCGCCGCCCTGATGGCACGGGAGATCGGGTTCCCCGCGCGCGTCGTCCTCGGGTTCACGCCCGGTGGCGACTCGGGGGATCAGGAAGCTGTAGCGACGGGCGGGCGGACCACGTTCCGCGGCCCCGACGTCACCGCCCGGATCGAGGTGGACACGGCGCAGTGGGGCTGGGTCATGCTCGACCCCAACCCGGTCGTCCGGGAGATCCCGGACGAGTCCGACCAGACGCCGCAGCCGGTGACGCGGCCCGAGACCGTCGTGCCGCCGCCCCCGGCCCAACAGCTCGACCAGGACCAGCAGACGCCGCCGCAGGCCGACCGGGACACCCCGCCGACGCAGCCACTGTGGTTGCAGATCCTGCTCGCGGTGTTGCCGTGGGCGCTCGGGGTCCTCGGGCTCCTGGCGCTCGTGCTGCTGCCGATCGCCGCCGTCGTCTCGGCCAAGCGGCTCCGGCGTCGACGGCGCCGTCGAGCACCGGAGGCGCGGGCCCGGGTCGTCGGTGCGTGGGACGAGTACCGGGACGCCCTGCTCGACGGTGGCCACGACGTCGACCCGACAGCCACCCGCCGAGAGGTCGGTCAGGCCGCGCCAGGGGACGCCGGTGCAGCGATCGCGGCCGATGCCGATGCGGCGGTCTTCGGTCCGGCCGACGTCGACCGTGCCGGTGCCGACCGGACGTGGGCGGCGGTGGACGCGGCGATCACCGCACTGCGCGTCGGCCGCGATCGACGTGCCCGGTTCCGTGCGGCGACCTCGCTGCGGTCGTTCCGGTCGTTCCGGTCGTTGCGCTCGTTCCGTCGGTGACGGTGGGCCTGGGTGCTGCGGCTGCCTCCGCTGGCGCGCGGAGACTGCTCTGATCGGCGGTGACTACGATGTCCCGAGGCCGGAAGCACCTCGCGGACGGCCGGACGAGGACAGAGGCACCCTGTGATCAGATGCGAACACTGCGGATCGGCGCTCCCGGACGGAGCGATCTTCTGCGGTGAGTGCGGACGAGCCGTCACGACCTCGGCAGCTCGCCGCACTGCACCCGTCGAAGCCGTGGACCGGTCGACACCGCCGCCGCTGCAGCAGCCCGACGCGCACGGTCGCGCACCGGAGACCGCCGACGACGCGTGGCTCCCCGAGTCCACGCTGGACCCCGCGACCCGGGCCTGGTTGACCGGCGCCGACCGCAGCCGTCCCGCTCCCGAGCCGGACGCGGCGGACCTCACGCCGCGCAGTGCGCCGACCCACGTCCACGGTGCCGGCACGGGTCTCGGCGACTGGACCGGCCGCCCGGCCGCAGCGCAGACGTCGGCAGCCCAGACGTCGGCAGCGCAGGCGCCTGCCGAACCGACGCTCGACCCGGATGCCTTCCCCGCCGAGGACGTCGCACCGCAGGACGACCCGGAGGTCCAGCGCACGGCCGCCTGGGCACCCCCAGAGCGACAGCCCACCGGGCAACAGTCCGCCGGGCAGCAGTCCGCTGACACGGAAGGCACCGGATCCGCCGCCGTCCCGGTCTGGGAACCGCAGGCCACCCCGGCAGCGCCGCCGGCCGGACCGTCCTGGTGGATCGGTCGCGCCCCGTCCGCTGCGGTCACCGACGTGTCCTCCTCGACCGACGCCGACGCCGGCACCCCGGGCGTGCCCGACGCCGGTGCGTTCGACGACGCACCCCGACCCGGCGACACCGCGGCGTTCCAGCCCGTCGTCGAACGCCGCGCGCCCCGCCCCGCTCCGCTCGTGGCGCCGGGAAGCCAGAGCGCGACCTGCCACGTCTGCGGGCACACCCTGGAGCCCGACGACATCTTCTGTGAGGAGTGTGGCTCCGTCCGGCCCGCGGTCACTGCGGCCTTCACCGGTCCGGTGATGCCGCTGCCGCTCACCCGGCCCGACTGGGCGGCCGACGAGGACGCGCTCCGCAGCGCCGTCTCCGACGCACGCGAGCTCACCGACGGCGACGGCGAAGGCGACCACGCTGCCGACGGGTCCGGTGACGACGAACCGGTCGGCGACGAGACCGTTGACGAGCCCGTCGTCGACGGGCCGGTCGTCGACGACGCGGCCTCCGACGAGCCTGAGGCTGACGAGCAGGTGGACGACGAGCACGTTGACGACGAGCCTGCCGGCCAGCCGGAGTCGGACGAACCCGCCGCGGACGAGCTCACCGCTGACGCTCCCGTCGCCGACGAGCCCGAGACGAACTCCGACCGGCAGGAGGACGCCGGAGGCGGCACCGCCGCCGACCAGGAGGCCCACCTCACCTGGGCCGCACCGCTCCCGCCCGTGTCGCCCCGGCCCGTGACGGCACCGCCCACGACGTCGACGGTCGATGATGCACCGGCTGCGGCCCCACTCCCGCCTGTCCCGCACGCCGGAGAGGCTCCCAAGGTCGCTCCGGCCGACGAAGCGCCGGCGGACGCCGCACTCCAGGAAGACGACGACGAGGACGTCGAGGCGACACGCATCGTGTCGCGCAAGCCCGAACACGCCCCGTTCCTGCTGCACTTCAGCACGGGCGAACGCCTCGGCGTGCATGGTTCCGCGCTGCTCGGGCGGCTGCCACGTCCGGAGCCGGAGGAGCACTTCGACGAGCTGCTGACGATCCGCGACCCCGGCAAGTCGGTGTCGAAGACGCACCTGGAACTCGGGCGTGACGGCGACGACCTCTGGGTGTCGGACCGCTACTCGGGCAACGGCACGGTCATCCGCCACATCGACGGGTCGATCCGCCGGTGCGAGCCGGGTCGGCGCTACCGGGTCGAGCGCGGAGCCCGCGTCGACGTGGGGGAGCAGTTCTTCCTGCTGCAGTGACACCGCGGCGCCTTCCTGCACCGTGACGCGCCACCGTCTGGTTCTCCACAGACCGCACGGCGAGCAGGTGGTGAGGGTCTGCTTCCCGATGTGATGGGGGCATGGAACCTCGTGGAGCACGTCGCGCAGCCGTCGTGGTGGCGGTCCTCATCGCCGTCGGGATGCTGGTCGTGCCGGTCGGCAGCGTGCCGGGCCTCTGCGTGGCTGCCGCGGTCTGTCTCCTCGTCGCGGTGCTGGTACGTGCGCCACGAACGGGCGGCGGTCCGGCGGCGGTCGTCATCCCTCCGGCGACCGACGACGGACACGGACGTGGACGAGGACACGGACACGGCATCGGAATCGAGCCCGAACTCGACCCTGAACTCGGCGGGACAGCCGAGCACGACCGGATCCCCGAGGCCGCAGCCGACGGCGCGATCCTGATCGGCCGGACCTCGGGCGGCGCCCTCGTCCGGGCCGACCCGTCCGGCGGCGTCGTCGTCTGTGGCACCGGTGCGCTCGCGCGCGCGGTCTTCACCGGCCTCGTGGACCAGCTCGACGAGTTGCGCGCCAGGCCCGCTGAGCGGAGCACGGTCGACCCGCAGGCCTCGGCGACGTCGCTCCGAGTCGCGGCGGACACCGCTCTGCTCGGGCAGCGGATCGTCCGCAGCGGGATGCCGGACGGGACCTGCGCCGCCGTCCTGCTCGATCCCGAGGGGCACCGGGCCGCCTCGGTGGTGCTCGTGCCGAGCACGACGACCGCACCCCGCTGCTGCACCGCCGTCGTCGACGTGACGCGCTACGGGTGTCGTCTCCGACGACGCCTGGCCGACGGATCCATGGACCCCGTCGGGGTCACGGTGCGTCCGACCTTGCCGTTGCTCGTCGTGCCGGACCGCGCGGCTCCTCGGCCCGACCAGCACCACCCGGACAGCCCTGCGGACGGCCCTGTGGACAGCCCGGTCCTGGTTCAGTGCAGGCCGGCACCAGTGCGGACGGCACCCACCGGCACGCCGCCGCCGAGCACCCGCTCGCCGGTGGCGGCGAGGACCTCGTCGGCGGCCTCGGCATCGACCAGCCCGTTGCGCACCAGGAGCGTCAGCGCTGCCAGGGTGCCGGCACGGAGCGACCCGTCCAGCACCTTGACGGCGACGGCGGGCCCCTGCGGCACACCCATCACCATCACGCCCTCGGCCCCGAGCTTGGCCAGGACGCCGAGCCGTTCGATCGTCACGGTGTTCGCCCGGCCCACGCCGTCGATCGCCCACGCGTTCGCCAGGACGGCGTCGGTCAGCGCAGCGGTGTCGTCGTCTGCCCGGGCGACGACACCGGCGATGCCCCGTGCCAGCCCGGTGAGCGTCAGCGGGAACACCGGCGCGCCACACCCGTCGGTGCCGACGACGTCGACGACCTCGCCGGTGAAGTCCTCGAAGGTGCTGCGGACCGCACGCTGGAGCGGGTGGTCGATCTCCAGGTACGTCGCTGCGTCCCATCCGTGGACGCGGCAGGCGGCGAGCATCCCGGCGTGTTTGCCGGAGCAGTTCATCGCCAGGCGCCGCGGGCCGTCCATACCGCGCGCGGTCTCGCGGTCGAAGGGCAGGTCTGGCGGGCAACCCAGGTCGTCCTCGACGTGGTCGAAGCGTTCGAGCATGCGCAGCGCCAGGGACTGGTGTGACGGGGTCCCGGCGTGACTCGCCGTCGTCATCACGAGCTCGTCCCCGGCGAACAGCGCCCCGGCACGGCGGATCGCGAGTGCCTGGAAGGGCTTCATGGTCGAGCGGGGGTAGATGCTCGCCGTGACGTCCCCGACCGCGTCGACGACGGTGCCGTCCGCGGTGACGACCACCCCCGCGCCGATGTGGCGGCTCTCGTCGAAGCCGGAACGGTCGAGGACCGCCAGCTCGACGGACCCGTCGGCGGTGAGAGGATGACGGTCGGTGCTGGGGGCCACGCTCATGCGGCGAGCCTACCGACCACCGGACCGTTCACCGTGACGAAGGGACCGCCCATGACCGACCACTCCTACGAGGTGTCCGTGCGCTGGACCGGCAACCGGGGGACCGGGACGAGCGGGTACCGCGACTACGGTCGCGACCACGTCATCAGCGCGGCGGGCAAGCCCGACGTCCTCGGCAGCGCCGACCCGACCTTCCGCGGCGACCGCGATCGCTGGAACCCGGAGGAGATGATCCTGGCCGCCCTCAGCCAGTGCCACATGATGAGCTACCTGTACGTCGCGTCGACGCTCGGCATCACGGTGGTCGACTACCAGGACCGCGCGACGGCGAGTCTCGATGTGCACCGCGACGGCTCGGGGGAACTGACCGGGGTCCTCCTCCGGCCCGTCGTGACCATCACGGAGCCCGACCGTGTCGACGACGCCCGCACCGCACACGCCGAGGCGAACCGGCTGTGCTTCATCGCCCGCTCGGTCGCGTTCCCGGTCCACCACGGGGCCGAGATCACCGTCCTCGGAGCCGACGCATCAGTGAGTGCGGCAGGATGACCCGTGTGAAGCGTCTCCGTCTGCTCCCCCTCGCCCTCGTGCCCGCCGTGATCCTCGGCCTCGCGGCCTGCTCCGGTTCCGGCTCGTCGGAACCCTCGGCATCGGCCACCTCCGCCCCGAGCTCGACCCCGACGCCGATCACCTCGTGCCCGAAGCCCGGCACGGCCTCGGACTCCGTGAAGGCCACCGGATCGGTCGGCGGCTCGGCAGCGCCGAAGGTCACGTTCGACAAGGGGCTGACGGCCGACCCGCCGCAGGCCACCCGCGTCGTCAAGGGCTCGGGCGCGTCCCTGTCGAAGGGTGACTTCGTACAGGTCGCCTACACGGCGTACAGCGCGAAGGACGCCAAGAACCTCGTCACGGTCGGCTTCGACCAGGGCAACCCGCAGGTCCTCTCGGTCGGTGGCACCGGCTTCGGCGCCATCCTGTCGTGCGCGAAGGTGGGCGACCGCGTGGCCGTGGTCGGTCAGGCAGCGGCACTCGGCTTCAACACGACCGGCTCCATCGTCGTCGTCGCGGACGTCGTCGAGCAGACGCCGACCAAGTCGACCGGCACGCCGAAGGACCAGGACCCGAAGCTGCCGACCGTCAAGGACGCCGCGAACGGCGAGCCGACGATCACGATCCCCGACACGGCCGCTCCGACGAAGACCACGGCCGAGGTCATCAAGCAGGGCGACGGCGACACGATCAAGGACGGCGACACCGCGCTCGTCCAGTACAAGGGCGTGCTCTACAAGGGCGGCAAGGAGTTCGACTCCTCGTGGTCGAAGGGCTCCCCGACGACCTTCACCATCTCGAACAGCGGTCTGATCCCCGGCTTCGTGAAGGGTCTGGTCGGCCAGAAGGTCGGCTCCCAGGTCATGATCGTCGTCACCCCGGAAGACGGCTACGGTGCCACTCCGCCAGAGGGCTCGGGCGTCCCGGCCAACGCGACCCTGGTGTTCGTGGTCGATCTGCTCGCCAAGGGCTGACCTGCCGGACGGCAAGGGCGGGTGGTGCGTCTCGACGCACCACCCGCCCTTCGTCGTGCGGGGCGCGGCGGCAGCAACGCGCTCCCGGTAGGTTTCCCCCATGAGCCCCAGCACCACCCGCCGCCGTGTCGTCCTCCTCGGCAGCACCGGGTCGATCGGCACGCAGGCCCTCGACGTCATCGAGCGGAACCCCGACCGCTTCGAGGTCGTCGGTCTCACGGCCGGCAGCAACGCGACCGCCCTCGCCGAGCAGGCCGCCCGGTTCGGGGTCCGCGAGACCGCCCTCGGGTCCGCCGACGCCGAACGGTTGGTTCGGAGCGTCGAGGCGGACGTCGTGCTGAACGGCATCACCGGCTCGGTCGGCCTGGGCCCCACCCTCGCGGTCCTCGAGACCGGCGCGACCCTGGCGCTGGCGAACAAGGAGAGCCTGATCGTCGGCGGTCCGCTCGTCCAGGCCGCGGCCGCTCCCGGGCAGATCGTCCCGGTCGACAGCGAACACTCCGCGATCGCGCAGGCGCTGCGCTCCGGCAGCGACGCCGAGGTCGGACGCCTGGTCCTGACCGCCAGCGGTGGTCCGTTCCGCGGCCGCTCCCGCGATGAGTTGGCCGACGTCACGCCGGCGCAGGCGCTGGCCCACCCGACGTGGGACATGGGCCTCGTGGTCACGACGAACTCGGCCACGCTCGTCAACAAGGGACTCGAGGTCATCGAGGCGCACCTGCTGTTCGGCGTCCCCTACGACCGCATCGACGTCACCGTGCACGCGCAGTCGATCGTGCACTCGATGGTCGAGTTCGTCGACGGCTCCACGATCGCGCAGGCCTCGCCACCGGACATGCGCCTGCCGATCGCGCTCGGGATGGCGTGGCCGGACCGTGTGCCGCACGTCGGCGTCCCGCTCGACTGGACGACGGCGAGCACCTGGACGTTCGAGCCGCTGGACACGCAGGCCTTCGGTGCCGTGGACCTCGCCAAGCGTGTCGGTGTCCTCGGCGGGACGTTCCCGGCGGTCTTCAACGCGGCGAACGAGCAGGCCGTCGCCGCGTTCCACGCGGGCGCGATCGGCTTCCTCGACATCGTGGAGACGGTCGCGCGGGTGGTCGACGAGCACACCGCGGGGGAGCCGTCGCTCGACGGTGTCCTCGCCGCGGAGCGGTGGGCGCGGCAGACCGCGGACCGCATCCTGTCGCGCACGGCGTGATCCGCGCCTCCCGGCCGGGAACGCTCACGCGGGCGGCTCCGCCCTCCAGGGCCACACCGCTCGGGAGGCTCACATCACCACCCAGCCCGCGTACGGCTCCGTCATGGCCAGCGTCCCGTACTCTTTGCCGGTGACCGTCGGAACCGTCCTGCTCTTCATCCTCGGCGTCGTCGTCTTCATCATCGGTCTGCTGGTGTCGATCGGCCTCCACGAGCTTGGCCACCTGGCCTTCGCGAAGCTGTTCAACGTCAAGGTGACCCAGTACTCCCTCGGCTTCGGCAAGGCGGTCTGGTCCTTCCGACGTGGCGAGACCGAGTACGGCATCCGTCCGATCCTGCTCGGCGGCTACATCTCGATGGTGGGCATGCTGAAGCCCCGAGCCTCCGGTCGCGAGATCACGAACACCGGCATGTACTCGGCCTTCGTGCAGGACGCCCGGGCGGCCAGTGCGGAGCAGATCGCCGAGTCGGGTGGCGACGACTCGCGGGCGTTCTACCGGTTGACGCCGTGGAAGCGGATCATCGTGATGGTCGCCGGTCCGGCGATGAACCTGGTGATCGGCATCGTCCTGTTCGGGATCCTGCTCGTCGGGTTCGGCGCGCCGACCACGACCTTCACCTCGAGTGTGGACTGCGTCCTGCCGACAAGCGCGCGGACGACGTGCGCCGACGGTGACGCCGTCTCGCCCGCGAAGGAGGCCGGACTCCGGTCCGGCGACGTCGTCCTGTCCGTCGGTGGCGTGCGGAACCCGACCATCACGCAGGTCTCGGACACGTTCCAGCGGTCCGCCGGCAAGGCCGTCCCGGTCGTCGTCGAGCGTGACGGCACCGAGCGCACCCTCCGCGTCACGCCGGCACTCGCCACCCGCGACGTCTACACGGCCGACGGGACGGTCGCGAAGAACAGCGACGGCACGACGAAGACCCAGCGGGTGGGTGTGGTCGGCGTCAGCATCGGGCAGACGCTGGTCCGGCAGTCCCCGGCGGCGGTGCTGCCCGCGACGGGCGCCCAGATCGGCGCGTCGGCGCACCTCATCATCGATCTGCCGCAGCGCCTGGTGGCGGTCTGGAACGCGGCCTTCGGTTCGCAGGCCCGCTCGCAGGACAGCCCGGTGTCGGTCGTCGGGGTCGGCCGGGCGATCGGGACCGTCTCGTCGATGAGCGGCGTGCCCGTGGTGGACAAGGTGTACACGATCCTCGGACTGCTGGCGTCGCTGAACATCGGTCTGTTCGTGCTCAACATGGTGCCGCTCCTGCCGCTCGACGGCGGGCACATCGCGGGCGCCCTGTGGGAGGCCGTGAAACGCCGGACCTTCCGCCTGTTCGGCAAGGCCGACCCGGGTCCGATCGATCTGGCGAAGACGATGCCGCTGACGATGGTCGTCGTCGTGCTGCTCGCCGGCATGAGCGCGCTCCTCATCTACGCGGACATCGTCCGGCCGGTCAACCTGTTCGGGTAGCAGGCACGGGCTCTTCGGGGAGCAGACACCGGATCTGCAGGGAGCCCGCACCGGCGTCCTCGCGCACTACGCTCACCCCATGAGCGCAGACCCGACGGCCCCGCAGAAGCCCGTCGCCGACCGGGCCGGAGCAGGCCAGACCGGAATCGGCCAGACCGGAATCGGCCAGACCGGAGCAGGCCAGACCCGTGCCGTCGAGCGACAGGGCATCGACGTCATCGCCGAGTCGGAACGCAAGGGCCGACCGCGCGGGCTGTTCTGGCCGTGGTTCGCCGCGAACATCTCGGTGCTCGGTCTGGCGTACGGCTCGTTCGTCCTCGACTTCGGGATCTCCCTGGCACAGGCCACGTTGGTCTCGGTGGTCGGCGTCGTCTTCTCGTTCCTGCTGTGCGGGATCGTCGCGATCGCGGGCAAGCGGGGGTCTGCTCCGACGATGGTCCTCAGTCGTGCGGCGTTCGGTGTGCACGGCAACCGGCTGCCGTCGTTCCTCAGCTGGGTCCTCACGGTCGGGTGGGAGACCGCGCTGGCCGCCCTCGCCGTGCTGGCGACATCGACCGTGTTCCAGGCGCTCGGGTGGGACGACGGCGTCCTGACGAAGCTCGTCGCCCTGGTGGTCGTCGCGGCACTCGTGGTCGGCGCGGGCATCGCCGGCTTCGACGTGATCATGCGGATGCAGGCCTGGATCACCGTCGTCACGGGTGTTCTGACCGTCGTCTACGTGGTGCTGGCGTTCCCCTCGATCGACTTCGGCACGCTCGCCGCGCTGCCGTCCGGCAGCGCACAGAACGTGATCGGTGCCCTGGTGCTCGTGATGACGGGCTTCGGTCTCGGCTGGGTGAACGCGGCGGCGGACTACTCGCGCTACCTGCCCCGCTCGTCCTCGACCGGCGGCGTGGTCGGATGGACGACGTTCGGCGGGGCACTGGCACCCGCGGTCCTGGTGGTCATCGGCGTGATGCTGGCCGGATCGTCGAAGGAGCTGCACGGTGCGATCTCCGCCGATCCGATCGGTGCCCTGGTGACGGTGATGCCGACCTGGTTCCTCGTGCCCTTCGCGGTCGTCGCGATCCTGGGCCTCGTCGGTGGGGCCGTCCTCGACATCTACTCCTCGGGCCTGGCGCTCCTCAGCGCCGGCGTCCGGATCCCACGACCGGTCGCGGCCGGGGTCGACGGGGTGCTCATGGTCGCCGGAGCTGTGTTCGTGGTGTTCTTCGCGACCGACTTCATCGGACCGTTCCAGGCGTTCCTCATCACCCTGGGCGTGCCGATCGCGGCGTGGTGCGGAGTGTTCGTCGCCGACGTCCTGCTCCGCCGTCGCGCCTACGCCGAGGACGAGCTCGACAGTCCGCGCGGCCGCTACGGCAGCGTGCGGTGGGCCGCGATCGCGCTCGTCGTCGTCGGTTCGGTGCTCGGGTGGGGGCTCGTGACGAACTCCACGCCCGGCGCCGAGCTCGTGCACTGGCAGGGCTTCCTGCTCGGCCCGTTCGGTCTCGGCGGGGTGTCCGGTCCGTGGGCGTACGCGAACCTCGGGGTCCTGGTGGCGCTGGTCGTCGGGTTCCTCGGAACGCTGCTGCTCGGCGGTCGGGCGGTCCGTCGCCAGGAGGCCCTGCCGGTCACCGAGCCGGTGTCCCGGGTACCGGACGCGGAGCTCCGCCCGTGACCGCGTCGGTCGGCACGGTCGACGATGCCGGCACGGGCGACGGTGTCGACACGGCGGGTGCCTGGTTGGTCGTCATCGACATGCAGCGGGTCTTCACCGGCGACAGCCCCTGGGCCGCGCCACGGTTCGCCGGAGCGTCGGCGGCGATCGAACGGCTCCTGCCACGGTTCCGTGGCCGCACCGTCCTCACCCGGTTCGTCGCTCCCGCCCAGCCGACCGGAGCGTGGGTGCCGTACTACCGCGACTGGCCGTTCGCGCTCGTCCCCGACGAGGACGACCTGTACGCACTCACCGAGCCGTTCGCCGCACTCGCGGCAGGCGACCTGCCGGCGGTGGGAGCCGTCCCCGTCGTGACCGAGCCGACCTTCGGGAAGTGGGGGACGAGCCTCCAGGCCGTGACCGGCAGCGGAGCGGACACACACCTCGTGCTGACGGGTGTCTCGACGGACTGCTGCGTCCTGTCGACCGCCCTGGCGGCAGCGGACGCCGGCGTCCGGGTCACGGTCGTCGCCGACGCGGGTGCCGGCGCGAGCGACGCCGACCACGTCCGGGCACTCGACGCAATGCGTCTCTACGCCCCGCTCATCACGGTCGTCGACACGCTCTGACACGGGTCTGACCGTCGCCGCGATCCTGGGCACCAGCCGAGCCTGAGTCCCCGCGGACCGCGCTGTCCGGACGAGCGCGTAGAGTTCGGGACGTGCCCGCAGTGAACCTCGGAATGCCGAAGGCCCCCGAAACCCTGGCCCCTCGTCGCAAGTCCCGGCAGATCCGGGTCGGCAAGGTCCTGGTCGGTGGCGACGCCCCCGTGTCCGTGCAGTCGATGACCACGACGCCGACCACGAACATCAACGCGACCCTGCAGCAGATCGCCGAACTGACCGCCTCCGGCTGTGACATCGTCCGTGTCGCCGTGCCGAGTCAGGACGACGCCGACGCGCTGCCGATCATCGCGAAGAAGTCCCAGATCCCGGTGATCGCGGACATCCACTTCCAGCCGAAGTACGTCTTCCAGGCCATCGACGCCGGGTGTGCCGCGGTCCGTGTGAACCCGGGCAACATCCGGAAGTTCGACGACCAGGTCGGTGCCATCGCCGCGGCTGCCAAGGCCGCCGGCGTCAGCCTGCGCATCGGCGTGAACGCCGGGTCGCTCGAGCCGAGCCTCATGCAGAAGTACGGCAAGGCCACCCCCGAAGCGCTCGTCGAGTCGGCCGTGTGGGAAGCCTCCCTGTTCGAGGAGCACGACTTCCACGACTTCAAGATCTCGGTCAAGCACAACGACCCGGTCATCATGGTCAAGGCCTACCGTCAGCTCGCCGAGCGTGGCGACTGGCCGCTGCACCTCGGCGTGACCGAGGCCGGCCCGGAGTTCCAGGGCACCATCAAGAGCGCCACGGCGTTCGGCATCCTGCTCGGCGAGGGCATCGGCGACACCATCCGCGTGTCCCTGTCGGCCCCGCCCGCGCAAGAGGTGAAGGTCGGTCTGCAGATCCTGCAGTCGCTGAACCTCCGCGAACGCAAGCTCGAGATCGTCTCCTGCCCCAGCTGTGGCCGTGCGCAGGTCGACGTCTACCAGCTGGCCAACGACGTCACCTCGGGTCTCGAGGGCATGACCGTGCCGCTGCGCGTCGCCGTGATGGGCTGTGTCGTGAACGGTCCGGGCGAAGCGCGTGAGGCCGACCTCGGCGTCGCCTCCGGCAACGGCAAGGGCCAGATCTTCGTGAAGGGGCAGGTCGTCAAGACCGTCCCCGAGTCCGAGATCGTCCAGACGCTCATCGACGAGGCCAACCGCATCGCCGACGAGATGGGCCCGGCAGCCGGCACCGGCAAGCCGCTGGTCGTCACCTCGTAAGGGTCGGTGGTCGCTCGCGACCCCATGCCGGACGGGGGGGGCCCGGGGGCCCCCCCCCCCCGCGGCCCCCCCCGGCGCGCCCCCCCCCCCCCCCCCCC
>NZ_JARUXD010000080.1:0-14073 GCF_030433875.1 Curtobacterium sp. PsM8
GAGCTGCTGGTGAGCGCTTGCGGGTGTTTCCCGGCTTGTGACAGTGATTCGGGGCACCCGGCGCAACCGTTTGGTGATGGATGCGGTTGTTACCTCGTCGTTACATTCAGGCCGTGGTGCCCGACGTCAACCGGCGGAGCCGACCGGCGGCAGCGCACCCGCCTGCGCCCGGATCGCCGCGACCTCCGACGCGTACAACACGTCCGCTCCGATCCCCATCGACCCGAGGTGCCCACCGATCTCCAGGCTGATGATCCCGTGCAACCGCGTCCAGGTCAGCAGCGCGAGGGTGAGCACCTCGACACTGACGTCAGCGAGCCCGGACCGCTCCGCCCAGCCCGCGACCGAAGCCCGGAGCCCAGCAGCGTCCCCAGGCCCAGCGGCGTCCCCGGGCCCAGCAGCGGCCCCGCGCCCCGCCGCCACGGTTCCGATCGCCTCGACGAGCACGGCCATGCTCCGCGACGCCGCCGGGATCGTCCGCTCCAGCGCGAGCTCCTGCCCCGACCCGATGCTCGTCTGGAACACCAGGCGGTAGGCGTTGGGGTGCTCGAGTGCCCAGGTCCGGGTCGCGTGCAGGACCACGTCGAGGTGCTCCTCCGCCGAGCCCGGCCCGCGTTCGAGCGCGACGAGCGAATCGGCCAGGGCGTCGTAGGCGTCCACGACCAGGTCGGCGAGCAGTGCGTCCCGGTTCGCGAAGTACCGGTACACGGCCGCGGGGGACATCGACATCTCGCGCACGATGCCGCTGAGCGAGACCGCGTCCGGGCCGTCGGCAGCGACCTGGGCCATGGCGAGGTCCTTGATCTCCTGCGCGGTCTGCCGTCGACGTTCCTCGCGCCGGGTCGGCTTCGGCGTGCTGGTCCCCGCTGCTGCTGTCGTCACCTTGACACTGTAACAGTGCTTCACTAGCGTGAAGGGTATTCACAAAGCGACAACTCGTCGCAACGCATCGGGAACCTCCGAGACGTGCCCGCCCCGCACCACGACGCACCACGTACCGGAGGAACTCCCATGACCGACGCAGCAGCCCCCACCACCGCCCTGACGACCCGGATCGTCCTCCCCGGACTGGTGGAGCCCGCGGGCCTCCAGGTCGCGACCGGCCCGACGCCGACGCCGGGCCCGCGACAGTTGCTCCTCCGCATGGAGGCGACGGGCATCGCGTTCGCCGAGCAGGCCATGCGCCGCGGCCGGTACTACGGCCAGCCGCCGTTCCCGTTCACCCCCGGCTACGACCTGGTCGGCCGTGTCGTCGCGGTCGGGCCCGAGGCAGACCAGGGCCTGATCGGCCAGCCGGTCGCGACGATGACCAAGACCGGGGGGTGGGCGACGCACGTGGTCGTCGAGGCGCGCGACAGCATCGTGGTGCCGGAGGGCGTCACGTCCGAGGACGCCGAGACCGTGGTCGTCAACGGCGTGACCGCCTGGCAGATGCTGCACCGCTCCGCGAAGGTGCGGCCCGGTCAGACGATCCTGGTCTTCGGCGCGAACGGCGGGGTCGGCGGCATCCTCATCCAGCTCGCCCAGCACCACGGCGTCACCGTCATCGGAGCGGCGTCACCACGGCACCACGAAGCACTCCGAGCCGCGGGCGTGATCCCGGTCGACCACGCCGACCCCGACCTCGCCGCCCAGGTCCGTCGGCATGCGCCCGCCGGTGTCGCCGCGGTCTTCGACAACATCGGCGGCGCCAACGCGAAGCGCTCGTTCGCGCTCCTCGGCCGAGGCGGTGTCATGGTCGGCTACGCCATCGTGCAGGCGGTCAGTGGCACCGGTTCGCTCCTGGTGCCGTTCCTCGCGGCGATCGGCCAGGCCCTCCTCTGGAGTGCCCTGCCGAACGGTCGCCGCGCGACGTTCTACGACCTCTGGTCCGGGCACTCGCTCCGTCCGGCGCGCTTCCGCCGCCGCCTCGAGGCAGACCTCGGCCGCGTCTTCGCCCTCCTGGCAGACGGCACGATCGCCGCGAACATCGCCGCACGCTTCCCCCTCACCGAGGCCGCCGCGGCCCTCGCGCTGGCCGAGTCACGGACCCTCAACGGCAAGGTCGTCCTGCTGCCCTGACCGCGGTGTCACCGGCGCACCAGCGTGCGCGGGTGTCGGACGGGAGGCACGGCGCCAGCTGGCACCGCGCCTCCCGTCCGTCACTCCGACCGCTGGGCGTCGACGCGCTCCGTCTCCTCGTGCTGCTCGTCCACGGGGACGACGGCGACGAAAGGCGCAGGACGGAGCTGCCGCCAGATGGCGATGGCCGCAGCGGCTCCCGCGGCGACGGCGATCGTGATCGCGATGGACGGCAGCAGACTGTTCAGCCACAGTGAGGTGGTGAGCGACGAGGCCCCTGCTGCGAGTACGCCGGCCAGGACCGAGTGTGCTGCGGTGTGGATCGCACGAGAGGCGACCCGGTCGAGCGCCCGTCCGAGCAGGTACGTGAAGGGCACGGAGATCAGGGCGCCGGCCAGCGCCAGGACGAGGGTGGCGACCAGGAACAGGCCGGTGAACCACACGAACGACATCGGGTCGGGGAGGGTGCCGCTCGTGATCGTGACGAGCGCCGTGGCCGCCACGGCGCTGGCAGGCGTCGTGACGGTGACCATCCACCCGTAGCTGCTGCCGATCAGCCGTGCGGTGTCGCCCATGCCCCAGGAGTCCATGCCCTCCACTCTGGGGCGTCGTCCCTGCAGAGCCGGACCCACGGGAGAGAACGAGACCGAACGGAGACCTCGCGTCCGCCACGGGTTGGGTCAGTTGATGCAGGTGCCCTGCGCGCCGTAGGCGTTGCCGACGGGCTTCGCGGGTGCGGGTGCCGGTGCGGCTGCGTGGCTCCTCGCCGCGGGGGACGGCGCGGTGCTCGTCGCACCGGGGGCCGCTGCCGCCGCCACCGTGTGGCCGTCGGTACCGAGCACGAGCGTCACACCGCTGACCGTCGTGGACTCCACCGCCAGCGCTCCGGGGACGGCTGCGACGACTGCCTTCGCCTGCGCCTCCGACCCCGCGGGGTACTCGACGACGGTCGTACCGGTCGTCGTGGTGTCGCCCGGTGCTCCGACGACGAAGCCCTTCGCCGTCAGCGCCGAGGACGCCGTCCCGGCAGCGCCGGGCGTCTGTGCACCGTTGAGGACGGCGACGTGCACTGCCGAGGGGGCGGCGGCCCGCGCGGCGACGTACGCGGCGGGCGGGCCGACGATGTCCTGGAAGAAGGCGGGTAGGGCAGCGAAGTCGACGGCCACGGTGGAGTACCCGTCGATGGTCGGCGTGCCGGAGGTGGGGATCGTGGCTGATCGGATCGCGGACAGGTCGATGTCGCTGAAGGTCGAGACCAGGTCGGGGATGCTCAGGGTGTCGTCGATCTGCACCGCGTCGCCGACGCCGTGCAGCAGGTCCGCGACCTTCACCGGGTTGAGGAGTGTGCGCGCGGACAGGGCCTCCCGCGCCTCCTGGGAGAGGAAGTACTGCTGTCGGACCTCACGGTCCAGGTCGCCCCGCGGCAGTCCGTCGCGTTGGCGGACGAAGGACAGCGCCTGGGAGGCGTTCAGCGTCGACGTGCCGGCGGGCAGGTCGACGTCCGAGTTCGGGTCGTGGGCGGGGTGGTTGAGGCAGACGGTGATCGGCCCCAGCGCCTTGACGAGCTGGTAGAAGCCCAGGAGCGACACCCGCACGAAGTGGTCGATGGTGAGGCCGCTGATGTTCTCGATGGTCTGGATGAGCAGGCCCATGCCGCCCGCGTCGCCACCGCCGTTCGCCGCACCGTCGGAGTAGGCGCTGTTGAGCTTGAAGGTGCCGTGCCCCGGGATCGGCACCCACGAGTCGCGCGGGAACGAGATCATCGTGGCGCTGCCGCCGCCGGCGGGGATGTGCAGCACGATCATGGTGTCGGTGTTGGTCGCACCGTCGTCGAGCTGGGTGCCGAGCTCGTCGAGCTCCTGCGGTGTCGCGTCGGCCGGACGGTGGTCGTCCCCGACCAGGAGGATGTTCTGCGCCTTCCCGTCGGTGTCGGCGACCGCGCCTCCGCCACCGCCCGGCGCTCCGGAGGGTGCCGAACGGGTGATGTGGACCTTGGTGAGACTCGAGTCGAGCTGCTCGTAGGACCACGCCGCGTAGCCGCCGGTCAGGACGAGGGCCATCGCGAGCACGCCGCCGATCGTCGGCAGGACGAGTCTCCGGCGGCGCTGGCGGCCGTGCCGGACCGGACCGCCGGCGGGGGCGGGGGACGTGTCGTGGTCGTCTGCGGGCATCGGGTGTCCTCGATCGTGTTCGGTGGCAGGAGGAGCAGTCTCACACCGGGTGGACCGGAGGACCTCCGTGGGACCACTGGTGCCGTGTGCGAGTGCTCACACCTGACGGACGGGAGGCGCGGAGCCAGCTGGCACCGTGCCTCCCGTCCGTCACGCCCCGGCGCCGCGCGAACCGGCACCGCGCGACACGCCCGATCGCGGAGTCTTCGTCAGGATCGGCGCGCGCCCGACACTTCTGGAGTGAGAGGGGGCATCCGTGGACGAGGACACCGAAGCCGACGCAGCACTGACTCGTCGGCTCGCGAACGGGGACCGCGCGGCGTTGGCCGACGCGTTCGACCGGTTCGCGCCGACACTGACCCGGTACGCGTGGGCGCTGGCCGGCAGCAAGCAGGACGTCGAAGAGCTCGTGCAGGACACGTTCCTGACGCTCTGGCAGAAGTCCGGCGAGCTCGACCTCGCCACCAGCGCCCTGCTGCCGTGGCTGCTCGTGGTGTGCCGGAACCACGCCCGTAACCAGTCCCGGCGGCTGGCGAAGGGTGCGGCCGACGAACTCCCCGAGGACCTGCCCGCACCGCCCGACGCCGACGAGGCCCGCGAGCGTCTGCGCTGGGTCCGCGACGAGATCGCGACCCTGCCCCCGACGGACCAGCGCATCTGCGAGCTCTGCCTGCTCGAAGGGCACTCGTACGCGGAAGCCGCACAGATGCTCGGCCTGAGCGTCGGGGCGGTCACCCAGCGGGTCTCCCGATCGCGCGCACGACTGAAGAAGGCGGTGATGCACGATGAACACTGAGCCTCCCACCGGAGACGACCTGCAGCGCATGCTCGTCTCGATGAAGCAGACGGTCCTCGACCGTGCCGAGGACCGCCGCCCCGCACCCCGCCGACGCGGCCGCCGTGCCGGCATCGTCATCGGCGTGATCGCGCTGCTCGGCCTCGGCGCCACGAGCGGTGGTGTCGCGCTCGGGATGATCCCGCAGCCGTTCACCGCGTCCGCCCCGGCGCCGACGCCCAGTCCCTCCGAACCGGTGGCGCCGAGCACACCCGAGTCGGCGCCGGTCCAGGAGACGCCGGACCCGGTGCCGACACCGACCCCGACGTCGGTCGTGCGGGCGGGCACACTGCCGACGGACTGCCGGCAGCTCGTTCCGGCATCCGAGTACGACCGGTTGTTCGGCGGCACACCCCTCACCGACCCGTTGGGGAGTGAAGCAGGCAGCGACGGAGACGGGCCGCCCGTGGACCTCTCGTGCATCTGGCGTGACCCGCGAGCGGACGTCAGCGGCCTCAGCGTCTCCCTCGGCTCGGACACTGCCGAGGTGATCGCGAACTACGAGGCCCTGCTGGTGCGGAGCGGTTACACCTGCGCCGACAGCGGTGCCGGTCGGCTCTGCCGGATGACCGTCGCGGAACAGGCGTACCCGGTGGACACCACGTTGACCTACTACTCGGAAGGGTCGACCTGGTTGATCGTCCGGCAGACCAACTTCCCGACGAACGGCCTGCTGTCCGCCATCCAGCAGCAGGTCTGGGGGTAGCGGGGAGCGGGCCGCGGCCCGGCCACGAGCGGGACCGCGGACGACGACGGGCGGGAAGCAGCCTTGGGGGGTGTTTCCCGCCCGTCGTCGTACCACCGGACCGCCGGACGTCAGCGCCGCGTGTACCGGTGCTCCGGCCGCCCCGCCGCGCCGTAGCGCAGCTGCATGGTCGCGGACCCGTCGGCCGCGAGCTGCGCCAGGTAGCGCTGCGCCGTCGCCCGCGAGACGCCGATCGCCGCCGCGACCTCGGCCGCCGAGCGCTCCTCGGACCCCGACAGCTGCTCGAGCACCAGCGCCGCCGTGGCCGCGCGCGAGGGGGAAGCGCCACCGCTGTCCCCGGCGTGCAGGATCCGGAACGCCCGCTCGACGGCCTCCTGGTCGAGCGTCGCCCGTTCGTCGAGCACGTTCCGGGAGCGCGCGTACGCCCGCAGTCGCTCGGCGAGCACCCCCGAGTCGAACGGCTTGATCAGGTACGCCAGGGCACCGTGCCGCATCGCCCGCCGCACGGTCCCCGAGTCGGAGGCGGCACTCAGCACGAACGCGTCGGTGTCGACCGCGCGGAGCAGGTCGAGGCCGCTGCCGTCCGGCAGGTAGACGTCGACGAGCACCAGGTCGACCGGGGTCGTCGCCAGCACCTGGCGGGCGAGCGCCACGGTGCCGACGGGGTCGAGCGCCCGGAACCCGGGCACCTGGTCGACCTGCCGTCGGTGCAGGTCCGCGACGTGGAAGTCGTCGTCGACCACCAGCACGATCAGGTCCGACATCCCACCGCTCCTCCGAGTCGTGCGCAGAACACCGCGCCGTGCGTCGTGTCGTCGGCGCCACCGTCGCCCGGCCCACCGCGGTCGGCGAGCCACACGTCCCCGCCGTTCCGCCGGGCGATCTCCCGCGACAGCGGCAGGCCGATGCCGAGCCCGTGCACCTGCCCGGGGTCGCCCGGACCGGGCTCTCCGGACCCGTAGTCGCCGGCGGCACGCGGCCCGGGGGAGCGGCGCGCGAACAGGTCCCGGTCCCCGGGGACCCCCGGACCGGAGTCCATCACCGACAGGTGCAGCGTCGTGCCCTCGTCGAGCACCTCGACCTCCACCCACGGCTGCGGCGCATCCGGTGACGACCGAGCCCCGGACAGGGCCGCCGTCACCGCGTTGTCCACCAGGTTCCCGAGCACCGTCGTCACGTCCCCCGGCTCGGTGATCGTCCCCTGCACCAGCGTCTCCGGTCCGATCCGCAGCAGTACCCCGCGCTCCGCCGCCTCGACGCCCTTCGCCCCGAGGAACGCCTGCAGGAACGGCTCGGTCAACCGGTCGGCGTGCTGCACCGGGTACCGCAACGGCCCCCGCTCCTGCACGTCCGCCAGGTAGGCGCGGGCCCGCGTGGTCTCCCCGACGTCGAGCAGTCCGGCGATCGCATGCAACCGGTTGGCGAACTCGTGCCGCTGGGCCCGGAGCGCCTGGGTCAGCGAACCGACGGCGTCGAGTCGTCGGCTGAGGGCCTCGACGTCGGTCCGGTCCCGCAGCACGGCGACCCGGCCCAGGTCGAGGCCGTCGCGGAACACGCTCCGCACGTCGACGAGCAGCACCTGCGGGCCGGCGACGACGGTGGCGCTCGCCGGGGTCGGCTCGGCACGGTCCAGCATGGCGGCCAGGGCGTCGGGCAGGTCCAGGTCGGTGACCGCCCGTCCGACCGGTCGTGTCAGCGCGAGCAACCGTGCGGCCTCGGCGTTGCAGACGGTCACGGTGCCGGTGGGGCTGGTCGCGATGACGCCCTCGCCGACGCCGCCGAGGACCGCCCGCTGGTTCTGCACGAGCGTCACGAGCTCCTCGGGCTGCACGCCGAGCGTCAACCGGACGAGTCGCCGACGGATGAGCACGGAGGCGATCACCGCCAGCAGCACCGCCACGAGACCGGCGCCGACGACGGGCACGCTGTCCTCGACCAGGGTGTCGTACACGCGGTCCCGCGCGAACCCGACGCTGACCTCGCCCACCACGTCCGGCCGGGAGGCCCGCCCCGCGCCCGTCCCGCCGGCACCGGTTCCGTAGACGGGTACCTTCGCCCGCGCGGACTCGCCGAGGGTGCCGCGCGCCCACGACACGCTCTCGCGCCCGCTGAGTGCGGCGTCGGGGGAGGTGCTCACCATCCGACCGATGCGGTCCGCGTCCGGGTGCGCCAGACGGATCCCGCGGTCGTCGGTCACCACGACGAACAGTGCCCCGGTCCTCCGCTGGGCGTCGAGGGCGGCCTGCTGCACGGGACCGTCGGCGAGGTCGGCGCGGTCGAGGTCGGTCCCGTCGACGCTGAGGCGTGTGACCGCGGTACGGAGGTCATCCTGCGCGGCGACGCTCTGGGCGATCGCGAGGGCGGTCCCCTCGGCGGCTCGTTCGAGTCGGGTGACCTCGATCCGGACGAACACGGCGCTGGTGAGGACGACGACGGCGACGACCACGACGAGCTGCAGCACCAGTACCTCGGTGGCGAAGCGGAGCCTGCGGCGCCGTGAACGGTCGTCGGTCACGACACCAGCGTACGGAGCGCGCGGCGCTCGTCGTGCGCAGAATGCGCACAACACGGTCAATGCGCGATGGTGCGCCAACGAGCAGAAGCGCGCCGCGCCTCCCGGCCGGGTCGTAGCGTGCCCGGACTGCCAGACACGGACGAAGGAGTCCTGATGCTCGTCATCCTCGGGTACGCGATGGTCGTGGTCTTCATGGTGATGATCATGACCAAGCGGATGTCACCGATGCTCGCCCTGATCATCGTGCCGACGGTCTTCGGGCTCTTCGCGGGTGCCGGCCTGGGCCTCGGCGACATGGTCATGAAGGCGATCGGGACGCTCGCGCCGACGGCCGCGCTGCTGATGTTCGCGATCATGTACTTCGGCCTGATGATCGACGTCGGCCTGTTCGACCCGCTCGTCCGGTTCATCCTGCGGGTGACCGGCAACGACCCGGCGAAGATCGTCCTCGGCACCGCCCTGCTGGCGGGTGCGGTGTCCCTCGACGGTGACGGGTCGACGACGTTCATCGTGGTGACCGCGGCGATGCTGCCGATCTACCTCAAGCTCGGCATGAGCCCGGTCGTGCTGACGTGCGTCGCCGGTCTGACGAACGGGACGCTCAACATCGTGCCCTGGGGAGGCCCGACCGCCCGTGCCGCGGCCGCGCTGAAGATCGACCCGACGGACGTCTTCGTGCCGCTCGTGCCGTCGCTGATCGTCGGCCTGCTGCTGTGCTTCGGGTTCGCGTGGACGATGGGGCTGGCGGAACGGAAGCGCCTCGGGCTCATCGAGTTCACCTCGGCGACCCGGGCGTCCCGGGCACCGAGCCGGGCTCCGAGCCGGCAGGAGGCCGGGGCCGGAGTGGGCGTCGGTTCGCGGATGCTCGCTGCGGCCGGCGGGACCGGCGGCGGGATGTTCACCAGCCCGACCGTCGCACTCGGGCTGCGCGGCGGCAATGCCGACGGCCGCCGGGCGGACGGCGAGGGCGTCGACGGTGCAGACGACGTCGGCGGGGCGTCCGGCTCGGGCTCCGGCGCGACGATGGCGTCGACGATGCTCGACCCGGACCGTCCGACGCTCCGCCCGAAGCGCATCTGGTTCAACCTCGTGCTCACCGTCGCGGTCATGGTCGTCCTGGTGCTCGGTGTGCTGCCCCTGGCGTACGTGTTCATGGTCGGCACGGCCGTCGCGCTGCTCGTCAACTTCCCGCAGCTCAAGCAGCAGAGCGCGCAGATCGTGGCCCACGCGCCGAGCATCGTCGGCGTCGTGTCGATGGTGTTCGCCGCTGGGGTGCTCATCGGTGTGCTCGACGGCACCGGGATGGTCGCCGCGATGGCCGACTGGCTGGTCGCGGTGATCCCCGACTCGATGGGCCCCTACCTGGCGGCCATCACGGGCGTGCTGAGCATGCCGCTGACGTTCTTCATGAGCAACGACGCCTTCTACTTCGGCATCCTGCCCGTCCTGGCGGAGAGCGCCTCGGCGTTCGGCATCACGCCCGCCGAGATGGCGCGGGCCTCGGTGGTGGGGCAGCCGGTGCACATGCAGAGCCCGCTCGTGCCGGCGATCCTGCTGCTCGTGTCCCTGGCGAACGTGAACCTCGGCGACCACCACAGGAAGGTGCTGTGGCGGGCGGCGGTGGTGGCCGCGGCGATGCTCGTCGTCGGGATCGTGGTGCGGGTGATCCCGTTCGGCTGACGCGCCGGCACGCGCTGCCCGGGCCGGCGCTCAGCGGTCTACCCGGCGCTCACTGCCCGGGGATGGCCACCACCCGCTCGTGGTCCCACGGTTCGGTCCACCCGACCCGGTCGAACAACCCGTCGAGCAGCGTGGCGGTGAAGCCCCACACCACGTAGGACCCCGAGTCGGTCCGGACGGTGAACGCCGGCCCGCGCCAGGTCTGGCCCTCACGTCGGAACTCCGTGATGCCGCGGTTCGCCGGGTCGAGCAGATCGGCGACCGGAGCGCGGAAGACGGCTGCCGACTCGGCCTCGTCCACCACCCGGACCTGCGACGGGGCACGCCACCAGCCGAGGACCGGCGTCACCAGGTGCCGCGAGTGGGCGAGCGGCACGGCCGGCGCAGTGCCGAGCACGTCGACGCCCGCCAGGTCCAGGCCGGTCTCCTCACGCGCCTCCCGGAGTGCCGCGGCGACCACGTCGGCGTCACCCGGGTCGACGCGGCCACCGGGGAAGGCGACCTCGCCGGCATGGGAGCGGAGGGTGCTGGCGCGGGCGAGCAGGAGCACGTCGAGGTCCCGCGGTACGTCGGCGGAACGCGCCGGACGGTCGCTCGGCACGTCGTCGAGTGGGCCGAACAGCATGAGCACCGCCGCCTGCCGTGGCGTCGGCGCGGACGGCATGTCGGTCACGAGCGGCGGCGCTCCCGGCGCGACGGCCGCCGCGAGCTGGCTGCGGGCGGTCACGGCATGCGCCGGTCGGAGCGGACGGACGACGGACGGAGCGGGAGCACCACGCCAGCCTAGGCACGCCGACCGTTGCCGCCGGCGGGGTCGGTGCACGAGACTCGCGTCATGGGGAACCAGGGAACCGACCGATCCGAGGTCGTGGCCGTCAGCCGTGACCACGACCACCACTTCAGCAAGCCCGTCGTCGATGCGGTCACGCTCGTCGAGGGGTGGGGCATCGAGGGTGACGCGCACGCGGGCACCACCGTGCAGCACCGCTCCCGCGTCGCCCGGGACCCGTCGCAGCCGAACCTGCGGCAGGTGCACCTGATCCACGCCGAGCTCTTCGACGAGCTCGAGGCCGCCGGCCACTCCGTCGCGCCGGGGCTGCTCGGCGAGAACGTGACCACGCGCGGGGTCGACCTGCTCGGGCTGCCGACCGGGGCGTTGCTCCACCTGGGCGAGGACGCCTGCGTGCGGGTCACGGGCCTCCGGAACCCGTGCCAGCAGATCAACGACTTCGAACCCGGACTGCTCCGCGAGGTGCTCGGCCGTACCGAGGACGGGTCGGTCTCGCGGAAGGGCGGCGTGATGGGCGTCGTCGTCAGCGGGGGAGTCGTCCGCCCCGGTGACGGCGTGCGGGTCGAACTGCCCGAGGGTGACCTGGAGCCCCTCAGTCCGGTGTGAGCGCCCGCCCGCTGCTCCTGTGCGTTCCCTCACACTGCCGTGCGGGGACGGGAGGATCGTGGCCGGCTCCGGGGGTCGGCGAGCCTAGCGTGAAGTGGCCATGACAGCTGAACACCGCAGACCCGTCGAGCCCGATGCGGCTCCCACCGTCCCGCACCACGACGCCCACCATGTGGAGAGCGCCGAGCACGCGCCGGCCCGGCCCGACCAGGCAGCGCAGTCGGACGGTGACCAGCCGGACCCGAACCGCTGGAAGGCCCTCGTCATCTGCCTGCTCGGCGGTGGCATCGTCCTGCTCGACGTGTCGATCGTCAACGTCGCCCTGCAGTCGATCTCGACCGGCCTGCCGGGCACGACGCCCGAGGCGGTCCAGTGGATCCTCTCCGGGTACGCCCTGTCGTTCGGCCTGCTGCTGGTCCCCGGCGGTCGACTCGGTGACGCCACCGGACGGCGGCGGATGTTCGTCATCGGCGTCGGCCTGTTCACCCTCGCCAGTGCCCTCTGCGGCTTCGCCCCGAACGGCATCGTCCTGGTGGTCGCCCGCCTGGTGCAGGGTCTCGCCGGCGGTCTGCTCACCCCGCAGGTCACCGCGCTCATCCAGCAGCTCTTCCGCGGCCGTGAGCGTGGGAAGGCGTTCGGCCTGTTCGGCGCGACCGTCGGCATCGCCACCGCCATCGGCCCGCTGATCGGCGGTCTGCTCATCACGGCCTTCGGCACCGAGAACGGGTGGCGGTTCGTCTTCTTCGTGAACCTGCCCGTGGGGCTGGTCACGATCCTCCTGGCCTTCCGCTACCTGCCGGCACCGTCCGGTGCCGAGCGCGGGAAGAAGCACGACTTCGACCCGGTCGGCATCGTCCTGCTGGGTGCCGCGGTCGTCGCCCTGCTGCTGCCGTTCGTGCAGTCGCAGGTGTGGAAGGGCAGCACGAAGTGGTGGCTGATCGTCGTCGCCGTCGTGTTCGCCGTGCTGTTCGTCCTGTGGGAGCGGCACTACGAGCGGACGAAGGAGCCCGTGGTCGACCTGCGGCTCTTCCGTCGCCGGTCGTTCTCGCTCGGAGTCGGCTTGGCGACGGTGTACTTCGCCGGCTTCACCCCGCTGTTCTTCGTCCTGACCCTCGCCCTGCAGTCCGGGCTGCACTACTCGGCGCTGACCGCAGGCTTGGCGACCGTGCCGTTCGCGATCGGGTCCGGCATCGCCTCGACCCTGGGCGGACGGCTCGTGCACCGCTTCGGCCGGCAGCTCATCGTCGTCGGCACGATCCTGGTGCTCATCGGCCTGGGCGTCGTCATCTGGGTCGTCGCGAACCACTACGAGTCGGACCTGGGCTGGTGGCTGGTCCTGCCGCTGCTCGTCGCCGGCGTCGGCTCCGGACTGACGATCTCGCCGAACCAGACCCTGACGCTGTCCGAGGTGCCCGTCGAACAGGGCGGCTCGGCCGGTGGGCTCATCCAGGTCGGCGCGCGCGTCGGCTCGGCGGTCGGGATCGCCGCGGTCGGCAGCGTCTTCTACTCGACCCTCGCCAGCTCCCACGGCGACTACGCGAAGGGACTGCCGCTCGGACTGGGCGTCTCCCTGGCGTTCGTCGGCGCCGCACTGGTCGCCGGGATCGTCGACGTCGTCGTCGGCAAGGTGCGGCACACCGAAGCGTCGGTCTGACCTCGCCCACCGCGAACATCCGTCCCCGCGGACCGGCCACGGCGTTGGCTGGGACGCGGCAACCACAGGAGGACACATGAGCAAGACCTGGTTCATCACCGGAGCATCCAAGGGCTTCGGCCGCGAGTGGACGGAGGCCGCCCTCGAACGCGGTGACTCCGTCGCCGGCACCGCCCGCAACACCGACGACGTCCAGGACCTCGTCGAGCAGTACCCGGACACGTTCCTCGGGCTCCGGCTCGACGTCACCGACCGCGCCGCCGACGTCGCCGCCGTGCAGCAGGCCGCCGAGCACTTCGGCTCGCTCGACGTCGTCGTCAACAACGCCGGCTTCGGCCACTTCGGCATGGTCGAGGAACTCACCGAGGACGAGCTCCGCGCCCAGCTCGAGACGAACCTGTTCGGCGCGGTCTGGGTCACCCAGGCGGCCCTGCCGATCATGCGCGAGCAGGGCTCGGGACACGTCATCCAGGTGTCGAGCATCGGCGGCATCAGCGCGTTCCCGACGGTCGGCGCCTACCACGCGTCGAAGTGGGCGCTCGAGGGGCTGTCGCAATCGCTCGCGCAGGAGGTCGCCGGCTTCGGCATCCACGTCACCCTGATCGAGCCGGGCGGGTTCTCCACCGACTGGTCCGGCCCGTCCTCGAAGCACAGTGACGAGAACCCGGCCTACGCCGAGGTCCGCGAGGCCGCGTCCAAGCGTCCCTCCGCGGCCGACCCCGGCAAGCCCGAGGCGACGCGGAGCGCGATCCTCAAGGTCGTCGACGCCGAGCAGCCGCCGCTGCGCGTCTTCTTCGGCAAGGCGCCGCTCGGCATCGCGGAGAAGGACTACGAGTCCCGCCTCGCGACGTGGCGCGAGTGGCAGCCGGTCGCCGAGGAGGCGCACGGCGCGTAGTCAGCGCCGGGGCAGAGGGGCGGGGGGGGGGGGGGGGGGGGGGGGGGGGGGGGGGGGGGGCGCCGGCGGGGGGGGGGGCGCGGCGGCGGGGGCGGGCGGGGGCCCCGGGGGGCGGCCCCCCCCACCCCCCCCACCGCGCCCAGGGCCGCGATGCCGGCCC
>NZ_JARUXD010000081.1:0-13942 GCF_030433875.1 Curtobacterium sp. PsM8
GGCGCCGGTCTCGTGGACCGGCACCGGGCCTCCTGTCGGTGACGCTGGTGCCTACGCGCGGTGCGAGGGCGAGTGACCCGAGTCGTGGGTCGGCGCGTCCGGCTCCGCCGGAGCGGCGTGCGAGCCGTGGTGCGCGTTGCCGTCGCCGTTGCCCTCGCCCACTGCACCGGAGGACGCGTGCTGCGTCGCCGGCTGCATGCGCTCGAGCTTGGCGCCCTCGACGTCGACGTCCGGCAGGATCCGGTCGAGCCACTTCGGGATCCACCAGGCGCTCTTGCCGAGCAGGTGCATCACGGCCGGGATCAGCAGCATCCGGACCACGAACGCGTCGAGCAGGACGCCGAACGCCAGCCCGAACCCGATCGGCTTGATGGTCGACGAGTCCGAGAAGATGAACCCGGCGAACACCGAGATCATGATGATCGCGGCTGCCGTGACCACCGCGCGACCGGCGTGCAGACCACGCTGGACCGCGACCTTCGCGCTGGCCCCGTGGGCGTACGCCTCGCGCATGCCGGAGACCAGGAAGAGCTGGTAGTCCATCGCGAGCCCGAACAGGATCCCGATCTCGATGATCGGCAGGAAGCTCAGGATCGGCGCCGGGTCGTGCACGCCGAACACGCTGCCGAGCCAGCCGAACTGGTAGATCGCGGTCAGACCACCGAAGGACGCGAGCACCGACAGGATGAAGCCCGCCGTCGCCGTGATCGGCACCAGGAACGACCGGAACACGATGATCAGGATGATCAGCGACAGACCGACCACGACCGCCAGGTAGAGCGGCAGGACGTTCGCGAGCTTCTCGGAGACGTCGATGTTGGCGCTGGCGTTGCCGGCGACGCCGAGCTCCACCTTGCCGTCGTCGGTCGAGACGCTCTGCGAGCGGAGGTCCTTGACGAGCGTCTCGGTGGAGACGCTGTCCGGGCCGCCGTTCGGCTTCACCTGGAACGCGATGATCGAGCGGTCCTTCGACGCACCGATCGGCAGGACGGCGTCGACGTCGTCGTTCTTCGACAGCGCCTGACCGATCGTGACCTCGGTGCCGGTGACGTCGTCCTTGCTGACGGCCTTCGGCAGCGTCGCGACGACGAGCAGCGGGCCGTTCTGGCCGGCGCCGAACTCCTTCTCGAGCGTCTTGTACGCCTTGTACTGGCTGGACTCGACCGCTTCGGACGAGCCGGAGGGCAGGCCCAGGCGCATCTGCGTGGCGGGGAGTGCGATCGTGCCGAGGACGGCGACGCCCGCGACGAGGGTGATCACGGCACGCCAGGTCGACATCGGCTTGTTCGGCACCTGCACCGAACCGGTGTGCCCGATCTGCTGGCGTTCCTTCTTCCGGAGGATCCGCAGGCCGAGCAGCGACAGCAGGGCCGGGGTGAAGGACGTGGCGATGAGGATCGCGAACAGGACCGCGACCGCACCGACCGTGCCCATCAGGCCGAGGAACGGGATGCCGGTGATGTTCAGCGCGAGCAGCGCGACGATGACCGTCGTGCCCGCGAAGACCACCGCGTTGCCGGAGGTGCCGTTCGCGAGCCCGATCGACTCGTGCACGCCCATGCCCTGCTTCAGCTGGGTCCGGTGGCGGTTGAGGATGAACAGCGAGTAGTCGATGCCGACCGCCAACCCGAGCATCACCCCGAGCACGGGCGTGACCGAGATGAACTCGACCAGGCCGGAGAAGGACAGTGAGGCGAGGGTCGCGACGCCGACACCGAGCACGGCGCTGAGCAGCGGGATCGCGGCACCGATCACCGTGCGGAGCATGAGGAACAGCACGAGGGCGGCGATGATGACGCCGATGATCTCGCCCGGTCCGAGGATCGACGGCACGCCCTGGGCGATGTCGTTCGAGACGAAGACCTGGACGCCGCTGATCTTCGCAGCGTCCGCACGGTCGGAGATCTCCTGCTTCGTGGTCTGCGGGACCTCGTAGGTCGACTTCGTGAACTGCACCGTGCCGATGGCGGCGGAGTCGTTCGACGACACGAAGCGGATGTCCTTCGACAGGTCGAGCAGGTCGGAGCCCTGCTCGAGGTCGCGCTCGTTGTCCGCGAGCTTCGTCGTGTTCGCGTCGATCGTCTTCTGCGCGTCGGCGATCTTCTGCTCACCCGCGGTCAGCTGCTGCTTCTGGGCGTCGATCTGTGCCTGCGCCTGGGCGAGCTGCTGCTGGCCGGCCTGCGCCTGGGCCTGTGCGGCGGCGCTGGCAGCCGCGGCGGCACCGGCGGCCTGTGCCTGGGCCTTCTGGGCGTCGAGCTGCGCCTGGGCGTCCTTGATCTGCTGCTGGCCGGACTCGAGCTGGGTCTTCTGCGCGTCGAGTTCCTTCTGCCCGTCCTCGATCTTCTTCCGGCCGTCGGAGATCTCCTTGCGGCCGTCGACGATCTTCTGCCGCTGGTCGTCGAGCTGCTGCTGGGTGGCGAAGCCGTCGGTGGTGCCCTTGACGCCGGGCAGGTCCTCGAGGTCGGTCAGGAACGACTTCACCCCGTCCTTCTGGCTGTCCGAGAAGGCCTTGCCGTCGGTCGTCTGGAAGACCAGCGTGCCGTTGCCGCCGTTCGCGCTCGGGAACTTGTCGGCCAGCTCGTCCTGCACCTGGCTGGTCTTCGTGCCGGGGATCGTGATCGAGGACGAGATGGTGCCCGCGAACAGGCTGAAGGTGACACCGGCGATCGCCATGAGGACGATCCAGGCGATGATCACCGTCCAGTGTCGGCGGGCCGCGAAGCGACCGAGGCGGTAGAGGAGGCCGGCCATGCTGGGCTCCGTTCCTTTCGTCGTGGGTGGTGCTGTCGAACGGGGTGCGCCGGTGGACCCCTGGGAGGACGTCGAGTGGTCAGTGTTCGGGCAGGTACCCGCTGCGGACGCTGTGCACGAGCCGTCCGAGCAGGGCGTCCCAGTCGTCCCGGGCCTCGTCGTCCAGGCGAGGGCCGGTGGTCGAGATCCAGTGGTCGGCGATGACGACGATGCCGCTCATCAGCGAGTCCACCAGCAGAGCGGTGTCCAGGGCATCAGCTGCGTGGTGCCGACGGGCGACCTCGCTGCGGAGACGCCCGGTCACGCGGGCGAACGCGGTCTGCGTGAGGGCGGCTGCCTTCGGGTCGTCGTCTTCGGGCTCGCCGAGGATGCCGTACAGCTGGACGATGGCGCCGGGCAGGTCGGTGCCACGGGCGGCGGACTCGAGCTCGTCGAACATCGCGGCGCGGCTGCCGTCGCCGACCGGGGTGTTCGCGATCTCGGCGAGGAACTGGTCGATGATCACCGACAGCACCTCTTCGCACACCGACAGGCGGATCTCGTCGAGCGACGCGAAGTGGTTGAAGACCGTGCGTCGGGCGACGTCGGCGCGGGCGGCGAGCTCGTCGACGCTGAACTCGCCGCCGCGCTCGTCGATCAGGTCGCGGGCGGCCTGCAGGATCGCTGCCCGGTGCCGTGCCTTGAGGGCAGCACGGCGGTCGGGTGAGAGGGTCACGCAGAAGACACTAAGTGCATCGATGCACTCGGTGCACCTTCCTGGAGATGATCCCCAGGTTCGTCCCCCGGGATCAGTCGCCCGCCGGGGTCAACGCAACCCGCGGAACGTCGCGCGGATGTCGGCGACGAGCAGCTCCGGTTGTTCGAGCAGGGCGAAGTGTCCGCCGCGGGCCACCTCGTTGAAGAACACCAGGTCGCTGTACCGGCGCTCAGCCCACCGGCGAGAGCGTCGGACGTACTCGCCGGGCATCACGCTCAGCCCGACCGGGATGGTCAGTGGGTGCTCGACGGTGCCCGGGTTCGCCCACCCGGTCCGGTTCGCCTCCCAGTACGCGCGGGCGGCGGACGCCGCGGTGTTCGGCAGCCAGTACAGCATCACGTCGTCCAGGACCTCGTCGAGGGTGAAGAGCGCCTCGACGTCGCCGTGCTCGTCGTGCGAGCCGCCGACGTCCTGGAACATCGCGTAGATCCAGGACGCCAGGCCGACGGGGGAGTCCGAGAGCGCGTACCCGATCGTCTGCGGACGGGTCGACATCTGCTGCGAGTAGGCGGACAGTTCCTGCCAGTAGTGGCCACCCTCCCGCAGCATCGCCTGCTCCGCGGGCGAGGCGTTCCTGGCCTCGTCGTCGGTGGGCTGGAACAGGGCCATGTTCAGGTGGATGCCCGCGAGCCCGATGTCCTCCGTGGCCTGCAGCGCGGCCAGCTCGGCGGTCACCGTGGCTCCGAGGTCGCCGCCCTGGGCGAACCAGTCCGTGTAGCCGAGGCGGTCCATCACCGCGGACCACGCGCGAGCCGTCCGGGCGAGGGTCCACCCGGTCGTGGTGGGCTTCCCGGAGAAGCCGAACCCGGGCAGGCTCGGGACGACCAGGTGGAAGGCGTCCTCGGCGCTGCCGCCGTGCGCCTCCGGATCCGTCAGCGGTCCGATCGCGTGGCGGAACTCGAGCACCGAGCCCGGCCATCCGTGGGTGAGGAGCAAGGGCCGCGCGCTGGGGACAGCCGACCGGATGTGCAGGAAGTGGATCGTCAGGCCGTCGATGGTCGTCGTGGACTGGCCCCAGCCGTTGAGGAGCGCCTCGGCCCGCCGCCAGTCGTACGCGGTCGCCCAGTGTTCGACGAGTGCCTGGACCTTGGCGAGTCGTGGGCCCTGGGACGTGTCCTCGACGGTCTCACGCTCCGGCCAGCGGGTGCTGCGCAGTCGGCGGCCGAGGTCGTCGAGGTCGGACTGGGGGACGTCGAGTGTGAACGGGGTGACGGTCGTGGTGTCGGCCATGGAGGGCTCCTTCGCGGGAGCGGAACATTCCGCTCTACGGATCATCTTTGCACAAGACGATCTCGGACCTGTATCGTCTCGTCCATGGACAGTAGCGACGAGACCGTGCCGGTCACGGACCTCCCGGAGATCGACTGGACGGCGGGCGGCATCGAGACCGAGCTCGGCTGGGCGTTGCCGCTGGTCCTGCAGGAGTTCATGCGCCTCGGGGCCGACGCCGTCGCCGACGTCCCCGGTGGCCCGCGCGGGTACCAGGTCCTCGTGGCCATCGTGACCGAGGAGACGACCTCGCAGCTCGCGCTCGCCCGGCGGCTCGGCGTCGACAAGACCCAGATGACGTACGTCATCGACGCGCTCGAGGCCGGCGGGTTCGTCGAACGCCGTCCGGCACCGACTGACCGACGGGTCCGGCAGGTGCTCCCGACCGAGGCCGGGCGGGCCCTGCTCGACCGGGCTCGTCTCGCCCTGCGTGCCGCCGAGGGAGTGCTCATGCGCCACCTCGACGCCGGCGAGCAGGCGTCGATGCGGCACCTGCTCGCCCGTGTCGCCCTCGCCGCGGGCACGTCTTCTCCCGGCTCCGTCACCGACGACCCCACGTTCCAGCACCCGGTCGCCGCACCGGAGCGCTCCCGCCGACGGCGACAGCCGTCGATCCCGTCGACTCCCACACAGTGAGGCCCCACCCCATGACCAGCACCGTCCTCGTCGCCGGAGCGACCGGCGACCTCGGCCACCGCGTCGTCCGCGAACTCCTCGGACACGACGTCCGTGTCCGGGCCCTCACCCGTCCGGGCAGCACGTCCGCCGCCGACCGCTTCGGCGACCACCCGCAGGTCGACGTCGTCGTCGCCGGGTACGACGACCACGAGGCCCTGACACGCGCCGTGGCCGGGTCCGACGTCGTCGTCTCGACCGTCAGTGGCACCCGCCCGGTGATCGTCGACGCGCAGCGGGCGCTGCTGGCCGCCACCGTCGCCGCCGGGGTCCCGCGGTTCATCCCGTCCGACTACTCGGCCGACTACCGACGGATCACGCCCGGGACGAACCGGAACTTCGAGCTGCGCCGCGAGTTCGCCGCGGACGTCGACGCGGCACCCGTCCAGGCGACGTCCGTCCTCACCGGCATGTTCACCGACCTGCTCACGGGCGAGGCGCCGATGATCCTGTCCGGCCGCCGCCTGGTCCTGTTCTGGTCGTCCGCCGACCAGGTCCTCGACTTCACCACGAAGGACGACGTCGCCCGCGTCACCGCCCTCGTCGCCCTGGATGACGACGCGCCGCGCGTGATCGAGATGGCCGGCGACCAGGTGAGCGCCCGAGACGTCGCGCGCACGGTGAGCGAGCTGACCGGGACCCGCTTCCGGCTGCAGTGGGCCGGGACGACCGGCACGCTCGCCGCCATGAGCTCGGTCGGCCGCCGGCTGGCGAAGGACCCCGACGAGACCTTCCCCGCATGGCAGGGGATGCAGTACTTCGTGAGCATGTTCAGCGGTCAGGCGCAGCTGCGACACGTCGACAACGGTCGGTACGGCGCGCACGAGTGGACGAGCGTCCGGGACGTCCTCGGGGCGAACCTCGCCGCGGCCAGCGCACGCACGGCCTCCTGACCGGGGACGGGCAGGATCGCCGCACTATCGTGTGACGATGCCGGACCGGACGAGGGTGATCATCGCGACCGTGCTCCTCGTCGCGGCCACCATCGCGCTGTCCGGCTGCCAGTCGATGACCGCGCCGGTCGGGCTCCCGAGCAGCGCACCCAGCGCGGGGACGGGCCGGGACGCGGGCACGCCGACCCCTGCGGCACCGACCCCGGCGAGCACGACGAGCGCCGCCACCACCCGCGCGCTCGACGCGCTCGAGCGCCGCGACGACGCCCGCCTGGGCCTCGTCGCGATCGACACCGGCAGCGGGGCGACCGTCACACACCGGGCCGGGGAGCGGTTCGCGTTCGCGTCCGCTGCGAAGGTGTTCATCGCCGCGACCGTCCTGGACGACGCCCGGTCGGGCGACCTCGACGCCGTCGTGCCGATCGAGCAGCGCGACCTGCTGTCGTACGCCCCGGTGACGTCGCAGCACGTCGGCTCGGGCATGACCGTCCGAGCGCTGCTCGACGCGATGCTGCGCTCGAGCGACAACACGGCGGCGAACCTGCTCGTCGAACGGGTCGGCGGCCCGTCGGTCGTGCAGCAGTGGCTCCGGGGGATCGGCGACCAGGTCACCCAGGTCGTCCGGGTCGAACCGGACCTCAACGAGGCCACCCCGGGGGACGAGCGCGACACGACCACACCGGCCCAGTTCGCGGCGGACCTGCGGACCGTCCTGCTCGGCGACGCGCTGCGGCCGGAGGGCCGGAAGATGCTCGTCGAGACGATGGCCGGCACCACCACGGGTGCGGCGACCATCCGCGCCGGTGTCCCGACGGGCTGGTCGGTCGCCGACAAGACCGGCACCGGCTCCTACGGGGTGCGGAACGACATCGGGATCGTCACGCCGCCGGGCCGGGCGCCGATCGTCCTCGTCGTGATGACCAGTCGGTCGCGGGCGGACGCGAAGCCGGTCGACGCGCTCGTCGCGGCGGCGACGACGGTGACCGTGGCCGCCCTGCCGGGCTGACCGGCGCAGGCAGACGACGGGACGGGAGGCTCCCCACCAGCTAGTGGGGAGCCGCCCGTCCGTCGTGCCGTTGCGCCGGCCGTGACGTTCCGCCCGTCTGGCGGTCGTGTCAGGAGACCGGCTTGCTCTCGTCGATCCAGCCCGCGAGCTTCGTCATGTATTCGGCCTGCGAGGCGTAGTCGAGGGCGGGGAAGGTCCAGCTGTGGACCTGGCCGGCCGCGAGGGCGGCGTTGTCGGCGAACGTCGGCTGCTTCTCGAGGTCCGCGACCTGGTACCCCTGCTGCGAGAGCAGGATCACGTCACCGGTGATCTGGCCTGCGTTCTCCCAGCTGTAGATCCCCCAGTACCAGCCCTTGGGCTTCGGGACGACGAAGTCGACGCCGAAGTCGGTGTACATCTGCAGCGTCGGCTCGTCGGACGGGCGGGTGACGTAGGCGCCGTCGCCGTCCGCGTACATCGAGACGATGGACAGGTCCTTGCCCTTCACGGCCTTCTGCAGCGCGTCCTTGGCGGTGTCGAAGTCCTTCTCGGCGGCCTCGACCCGGTTCTCCTTCGCCCCGAGGGACTCGGCGAGGTCGGCGATGTGCTCGATGACGTCCTCGCCCTCGCCGCCCCACTTGACCTGGGCGATCGGTGCGATGGCCGCGACCTGCTGCTGCTGTTCCTTGTCCTTGAAGCCGTAGGCCGGCTGGGTGGCGTCGAGCGTCCCCTTGGCGTCCGTCGGGTAGACGGAGGTGACGACGAGGTCGGGCTTCAGTGCCGCGAGCTTCTCGAGGTCGATGTCGCCGTAGCCGTTGCCGAGCTGCGTGATGCCGTCCTTGTCGAGACCCGTGAAGCGCTGGTCCTTCGCCATGGTCAGCTGCCCGAAGGTGCCGACGGGGCGCAGGCCGTACTCGATGAACGAGATCGCGATGTCGTTGAGGACCACGACGCGCTTCGGGGTGTGGTCGACCTTGACGGTCGCTCCGGTGGCGTCCTCGTACGACCACGCGCGGGAGGACGCGCTCGTGCCGTCGCCGGCGTCGTCGGATCCGCCGGTGCTCGAGCAGCCGGTCAGGATGAGGGCCGTCGCGGTGACGGCGGTCAGGAGGGCGGCACGGACCGTGCCGCGGCGGAGAGTGTTCACGTTAGGTGAGCCTAACCTAACCCGAATGGATGCACCAGTTCCGTGGTGGATCCCGGGCCGGGAGGCGCGTCAGACGTCGTGCTCGTCGGCCTCCGGGACCACCATGGGCGCTCCCGTCACCGGGTCCGGGACGACTCGGGCATGCAGACCGAACGCCTGCGCGAGGACGGCCGGGGTGAGGACCTGGGCGGGCGTCCCGTCGGCCACCACCCCGCCGTCGTGCAGCACCACGAGACGGTCCGAGTACCGAGCGGCCAGGGTCAGGTCGTGCAGCACCATCACGACGGTCGAGCCCTGCTCGCGGTTGATCCGCCGGACGAGCCGGAGGACGTCGAGCTGGTGCGCCAGGTCCAGGTAGGTCGTCGGTTCGTCGAGCAGGAGCGTGTCCGCCCGCTGGGCCAGGACCAGGGCGATCCAGGCGCGCTGACGCTGCCCACCGGACAGACTCGCGACGTCACGGTGGGCGACCTCGGTCAGGCCGGTCGCCGCGATGGCGTCCTCGGCGACGGCCGCGTCCTCCGCCGTCCACGGGCGGGCCCACGACTGGTGCGGGTTCCGGCCGCGCATCACCAGGTCGAGCACGCTCGTGCCGGCCGGGGCGAGCGGCGACTGCGGCAGGATCGCGAGTTGCCGCGCGACCGCCCGGTTCGGTTCCTTCCGGATCGGCCTGCCGTCGAGCAGCACCTCGCCGGCCAGCGGCTTGAGCACCCGGCCGAGCGCCTTCAGGAGCGTCGACTTGCCGCAGCCGTTCGCGCCGAGGAACGTCGTCACGGTGCCGTGCTCGATCGTCAGGTCGAGGTCGCGGATGACCGGGGTCCGGTCGTACCCGACGGACAGGCCACGGGCCTCCAGGACGGGCACGGTGTGCTCGCGGGCGGCGGCCGGCGTCTCGGTCGGGACCGGGTGGGTCGTCGTGGTCATCGGGACATCTCCTTGCGGTGACGGATGAGGAGCCAGATCAGGTACGGGGCGCCGATCACGGTGGTGACGATGCCGACCGGCACCTGCCAGGGGAAGACCGAGCGGGCGAGCAGGTCCGCGCCGAGGACCAGCACCGCGCCGAGCGCTGCCGACAGCAGCAGCGGTGGCCGGTTCGTCCCCGCGATCCGCAGTGCGATCTGCGGCACCACGAACGCGACGAAGCCGACCGGGCCGGCGGCGGCGACCGCGGCGGCGGTCAGGACGACCGCCAGACCGATCACGAGCAGCCGGTGCCGCTGGACGCCCAGGCCGACGCCGGTGGCGACCTCGTCGCCGAGCTGGCCGATGCCGAGTGCGGCCGAGGTCGCGAGGGCGAGCGGCACCCCGACCGCGGCGATGACGAGCAGCGGCCACACCGTCGTCCACGAGGTGCTCGACAGGCTGCCGACGAGCCACTGCGACGCGGCGGTGGCCTGGGTGATCTTCGCGCGGACGAGCAGGTAGCTCGTGACGGCGTCGAGGGTCGCGCTGACCCCGATGCCGACCAGGATCAGGCGGTGGCTCTGCACGCCGCCGCGCCAACCGAGCCCGTAGACGATCGTCGCCGCGACCAGGGCGCCGATCGTCGCGGCGACCGGGATGCCGCCGCCGAGGACCAGCGCGCTCACCGAGGAGCCGCCGCCGCCGAGGACGACCGCCGCCACCGCGCCGACGCTCGCGCCGGAGGTCACGCCGATGATGTCCGGCGTGCCGAGCGGGTTGCGGGTGAAGGTCTGGGTCAGGGCGCCGGCGACCGCGAGCGTCACACCGACCAGCGCGCCGGTCAGGACGCGGGGCAGGCGCAGGGTCGTCACGATGAACTGGTCCGGGCCGGACTCCAGGCCGAGCAGGGCGCGGACGACGGTGCCTGGGGCGATGAACGTCGAGCCGATCGCGACACCGAGGACGACGAGCAGCAGGGCGGCGACGACCGCGACGACCGAGGTGGTGAGGACGCGGGGACGCCAGGCGAGACCGACCGGGCCGATGCGGACGCCGCGGCGGGGGCCGGTGGCGGTGCCCGTGGTGGTCGGTGTCGGCCCGCCGGTGGTGCGGTCGGCGGACGGGTCGTCGGTGGCGACCCGTGTGGTGGCGCTCACAGGGACACCAGCGATCGGCGACGGGCGACGGCGACGAACACCGGACCGCCGATGACGGCCAGGACGATGCCGACCTCGACCTCGGCGAACCCGCCGATCAGGCGGCCGACCACGTCGGCCACCAGGACCAGCACGGCCCCGAGCAGCGCCGACGCCGGCAGGGTCCAACGGTGCCCGGTGCCGACGACGGCGCGGGCGACGTGCGGCACGGTCAGCCCGACGAAGGCGATCGGACCGGCCGCGGCGGTGGCGCCGGCGGCCAGCAGGGTGATGCCGCCGAGGCCGACGAGCCGCGCGGTGAGCAGGTCCTCGCCGAGGCCCTTCGCCAGCTCCGACCCGAGCCCGAGTGCGTCGAGTGCCCGGGTGTTCCAGATCGCGAGCACGAGACCGACGGCCATGAAGGGCCACGCGGCGGCGAGCACGTCGAGCTGCCGGCCGGACAGGGACCCGACGACCCAGAGCCGGTACGCGTCGAGGGAGTCCTGGTCGGTGAGCACGATGAAGGACGTCAGTGCCCCGAGCAGGGCGGACACCGCGGCTCCGGCCAGGGCGAGCGGCACCGGGCTGGCGGTCCCGCTGCCGGCGACGGTCACCGAGAAGACGACGACGCTCGCGACGACCGCACCGACCAGCGCGAACCAGACCGAGGCGCTGGTGCTCGTGACGCCGAAGACGAAGACCCCGAGGACGACCGCCAGACCGGCACCGGCGGAGACGCCGAACAGGCCGGGGTCGGCGAGCGGGTTCCGTGTGTGCCCCTGCATGAGCAGTCCGGCGATGCCCAGGGCCGCGCCGACGCTCGCGCCGATCAGGGTGCGGGGGACGCGGGAACCCCAGACGATCGCCTCGTCGGTCCCCGAACCGGTGCGCATCAGGCCCGCGAGCACGCGGTCGGCACCGATCTGGTTGCTGCCGAGGAGCATGCTCGCGACCGCCGCCACGACGACCAGGACGGCGAGGCCGAGCAGGATCGCGACACGGCGTCGAGCCGTCCGACGGTGCACCCCGGAGGCGCCGATCACCGCTCCGGGCAGGGCGGCGGGCGCGGTCGGGACGGCGAGGGGAGGGGGTGGCACGGAAGCCATATTAGGTTAGCCTTCCCTCATGGCGAAGATCCCGAGGCTGATGCCCGAGAACCCGCGGCTGTTCCGGGCGAGTGTCGTCCGCACCGAACGGCACACCCCGTCGATCCACCGCGTCACCATCGCGAGCGACGAGATCCGCGACTTCCCGTTCCTCGGCTTCGACCACTGGTTCCGCCTGTTCCTGCAGCGCCCCGAGCAGGACGCCTTCGTGATGCCCGAGCTCGACGGCGCCAAGTGGTGGCCGCAGTACCTCCGCATCGCCGAGGACGCCCGACCGCACTGCGCCAACTACACCGTCGCCGGACACCGCCCCGAACTCGGCGAGATGGACATCGACTTCGTGGTGCACACCGGTGCCGACGGCCAGCTCGAGGGCCGGGCTGCGATCTGGGCCTGCGGTGCCCGCCCCGGCGACGAACTCGCGCTCCTCGACCAGGGCTGCATCTTCGACTGCCCGGACGACGCCAGCGAGGTCGTCATCGCCGCCGAGGAGACCGGGCTGCCGGCCGTCGTCGGCATCGCCCGCTCCCTGCCGCGGGACACCGTCGGCCGGATCATCCAGGAGGTCCCGTCGGCGCTCGACATCCGCGACCTCGACGCCCCGGTCGGCGTCACCGTCACCTGGCTCGTCCGCGGTGACGTCCACGCGGTGCCCGGACGCGCGGCGCTCGCCGAACTGCAGCGGCACGTGCCGTCCGACGACCGCGGCTACGCGTTCGTCGTGGGGGAGTCCCGCCTGGCCACCGAGGGGCGCCGCCACCTGCACCGCGCCGGACTGCCGAAGTCGCGCATCACCTTCTCGGGGTTCTGGAAGCACGAGGCCCGCCAGCCCGCGATGGCCTGACCGCGCGGCGTCCGCCTGACTGCTCGGATCACCTGACTGCTCGGATCGCCTGGCCGCGCGGCGTCCGCCTGTGGCACGCTGTCCGCATGGGGGAACGACGGACGATCGACCCGCGCCGGGGGCGCACCCGGCGAGCGAGCCTGGTGGGGGTGGTCCTCACCGCCGTCCTGCTGGTCACCGGCTGCTCCCTGATCCCCGGCAGCGGCTCGGGCAGCGCCGACACGGCGTCGAGCGGTCGTTCCTCCGCCCCCGCGACGGCGACTCCGCGTGCGACGCCCACGCCGACCCCCACCCCCACGCCGACGACACCGCCGGTCGCCGAGCTCACCGGCGTCACGCTCGACGCGGGGGACGTCGCCGCGGGTGCTCCCGCGACCGTCTCCGGCACCGGCCCCTCGGACATCGCGTTCCGGGTCCGCGGGGACTTCGGCGTCGTCGCCGACCTGGACTGTTCGGGGTGCACCGGTACCGCGACCATCACGGCACCCGGGCGGATGTCGCCGTTCGGCTCCGCTCGGGCACCCCTCAAGGCGTCGTTCGTGACCAGCGTCCTGAAGAACGACCCGGAGCAGCAGATGCTCATCGTCGAGGCCGACGGCCCCTGGTCGCTCAGGCTGAGCAGCTGGAACGACCTGGCCACCGTGTCCGGGCCGCAGTCCGGCACCGGGCCGGCCGTGCTGTTCTTCTCGGACGACGTCGGGCACGTGAAGGTCGACTACACGCCGGCCAGCGCGGACGACCGCTTCGGCCTCCGGGTGTTCACGACCTCGGACGCCACCCGGATCTACGGCGACACCGAGGCGTTCTCCGAGACCTTCGAGGCCGATCTGCCGGGCATCCTCGCGATCGCCACGAACGGCAAGTGGACCGTCACCCCGACACCCTGACCGGTCGGCGGCTCCCCAGGACCCGGTCGGGTGGCCCGCGCGTATCCTCGCGCCATGAGCTGCCGACTGAGTGAACTGGTCCTCAACTGCGACGACCCCGAGGCCCTGTCCCGCTTCTGGTGCGCCGTCCTCGACTACGTCGAACTCGGCAAGGACGAGGACGGCATCGAGATCGGCCCGGCCTCCGGCTTCGGCGGCGCGACCCCGACGATCATCCTGTCCCGGGTGCCGCATGCGAAGCCGCAGCCGCTCCGCCTGCACCTCGACGTCAACCCGGTCGACCGCGACCAGGACGCCGAGCTGGAGCGACTCCTCGCGCTCGGGGCGCGGCCGGCGGACGTCGGCCAGACCGGTGACGAGTCCTGGCACGTGCTGCAGGACCCGGAGGGCAACGAGTTCTGCCTCCTCCGGTCGCGGCTCGAGCCGCTCGCCGGCTGACCCGGTCTGCGCGACGGTCGGCCCGCCCCTGCGGCAGCCGTGCCCCACGACGGACGGGAGGCTCCCCACCAGCGGGTGGGGCTGTCGCTGATAAACAACTCCGAGCCCACGAGCCGCACGCAATACTATCCGTTGCCGGCTTGGGCTTGAT
>NZ_JARUXD010000082.1:0-13543 GCF_030433875.1 Curtobacterium sp. PsM8
CCCCCCCCCCCCCCCCCCCCCCCCCCCCCCCCCCCCCCCCCCCCCCCCCCCCGGGCGCCCCCCCCCCCCCCCCCCCCCCCCCCCCCCCCCCCCCCCCCGGCGGGCCCGCCCCCCCGTCTTCTGTTGTGCGGCGCCCGACGACGCCGGCGGGACGCCGGGCGGCGGGCTGCGGCGGGCGGCGGCGGGCAGCGCCGACGACGCCGCGGGCTCAGGCGCCGAGGAGCAGCGTCAGGCCGAAGGCGAGCATCACGACGGCGACCAGGGCGTCGAAGACCCGCCAGGTCAGCGGCTTCGCGAACAGCGGGCGCAGCAGCCGACCCCCGAAGCCGAGGGCCCCGAACCACAGGCAGCTCGCCGCGACCGCCCCCACGGTCCACCACCACCGGTCGTCGACCCCCTGCTGGTTCGCGACCGACCCGAGGAACACCAGCGTGTCCAGGTACACGTGCGGGTTCGCCCACGTGAACACCAGCATGGTCAGGACCGCGGCACGCATCGTCGGCCCCGCCGGGTCGCCTCCCGGACGCCGGTCGCCCAGACCGGCCCGGCCGGGAGGCACGCCCTCCCCCCGCGACGCCGGTGCAGCCTCCAGGCCGTCGGCCCCAGGACCCGCGCACGCGCCCGCACCCGCACCCGCCGAGACGGGCACCCCGTCCTCGGCGGCCCGCTCGTCGAGACGGATCGCCTCGCCCGAGGGCCGCAGCGCCCGCCGGGCCGCGAGCACCCCGTACGTCAGCAGGAACGCCGCGCCCACGAACCGGATGACCAGCAGCGCTGCCGGGACCCGTTCGACGACGGTCCCGACGCCGAGCACCCCGGCGATGATGAGGGCCGCGTCCGACAGTGCGCAGACGGCCACCGCGACGGCGACCACCCCGAGTCGCGCGCTCACCGCGAGCCGCAGCAGGTACGTGTTCTGCACCCCGATCGCGACGATGAGGGCGAGCCCCGTGCCCAGGCCGGACAGGGCGGGGAGCAGGGTGTCGAGCGGTGTGGTCACAGGGGAACGCTAGGCCGGTGCGCTCCCGTAGACCAGCTCAGGTTCCTGGTGCGCCGTAAGCTGCGCTGATGGTGCAGTTCCAGCGTGACCACCTCGAGACCCTCCTCGCCGCTGTCGACGCGGGGACCTTCGACGCCGCCGCCCGCGAGCTGTCGATCACACCGTCGGCGGTGTCCCAGCGGGTGAAGGCGATGGAGCAGCTCGTCGGCCGGGTGCTGCTGCAGCGGACCACGCCGATCGTGCCGACGCCGGACGGTGAGGTCGTCCTCCGCCACGCACGACAGGTGCGGCTGCTGGACGAGGAGACCTCCCGGGCGCTCGACGTGCCGGACGCCGACGTGCCGGGACGCACGCCGTCGATCCCGCTCGCCGTCAACGCGGACTCGCTCGCGACGTGGTTCCTCGACGCCCTCGCGATCGTCCGTGCCGACACCGAAGTGGTCTTCGACCTGCACCGTGAGGACCAGGACCGCACCGCCGAGCTCCTCCGCGCCGGCACGGTGATGGCCGCGGTGACGGCCGAAGCGGAGCCCGTGCAGGGGTGCTCGTCGGTGCCGCTCGGGGTGGACCGCTACCGGGCCGTCGCCGCACCGTCGTTCGTCCGGCGGTACCTCGACGGCGCGGACACCGAACGGCGGATGACGACCCGCCTCGACCGGGTACCGCTCGTGGACTACGACCGCGACGACGACCTGCAGCAGGGGTTCCTCCGACGGGTGCTCGGCCACGCGCCCCGTGGTCCACGGCACTTCGTCCCGAACTCGGCGGACTTCGCCCGGGCGGTGCAGCTCGGGTTCGGCTGGGGGTTGTTGCCGGAGGCGCAGTGCCTCGGGGCGCTCGAGCGGGGCGACCTGGTCGAACTCACCCCCGGACGCCGGGCGGACGTGGCGCTCTGGTGGCAGCGGTGGAACCTGGCGTCGCCGCTGCTCGAACGGGTGACCGAGGCCGTGCGGGCGGTCGCAGCGGAGCGGCTGCACCAGCCAGCGGCCGTGTGATGCAGCCGCGGTGATGTGACTCTTGCGTCCCCGTCGACGCCGTGGCAGCATCATGTCACCGGTGGAATACTGCCGGCCACAGAAGGGGCATCATGAAGAAAACGGTCGTACGTCGTCATCTCGCTGCAGGGTGTGCGGCAGCAGTCGCTCTCTCCACGTTGTTGATCGCCACACCCGCGTCCGCCACCGATGCCGGGAAGGAGACGGCCGGTGGCTGGAGCGAGATCAGCGGGAGCTTCTCGGACGGCTCCGTGCCACGTGCTGGGACGTTCGCGAGCGTGAGCCACCGTGGGACCGCAGAGTCGCGCGTCATCGGCGGGACGACGAACAAACGTGCACACGGATGGACCAAGTGGGCAGGCACCCGGCACTACACGACCGCCCAGCTCGAGCACTACTGGCCGGCGTCCGGTGTCATCGCGACCTCGGGTCGGAAATGGGGTACCGGCGGCACCGAAGCGGTGTCGCCGTGGAAGGCGTTCAACCCCAACGCGGCGAGCAACGGGAACGGCGCCGCGAAGACCTACTACGGCCGCTGAGCAGCAGTGGGGCGCCCCACGGACCGGCTCGGTCGGTCCGTGGGCGTGTCGATCGAGAGGGAGCCATGACCTGGAGGCAGGCGTTGGCAGTTGCCGCGCTGCTGATGGTGACGACCGGGCTGGTCTGCGCCCTCGGTGTGTTCCAGGCCCGTGCGCAGGCGCTCGCGGCAGAGGGCCGCGCCCTCCTCTCGCCCGAGGCGGTCGCCGTGCACGCGACCGTCAGTGAGCTGATGGAGCACCGAGCTGAGTTCGCGGCCGGGACACGGGCGTTCCGTGATCTCGAGGAAGTTCCTCGTGCTCGAACTGTGGTCGTGCTCAACGGGAACTGGTCCGACGTCGCACCGTCGATCGGGATCCGGTTCTCGACGTCCGATGTCGGGCGGGCGTTGGTCGGGGAAGCCGTGCACACCGAGGTCGAGGGCGGCGTCCCCTTCGTCGAGGTCGCCGGTGCACAGTACGAGGTCGTCGGGCGTCTCGGGCTCAGGGAAGACAGCCTGCTCGCGGAGGACATCCTGATCGCAGCCCCGGCCCTCTTCGACGCGGCCCAGACCCGCACGGTCCTGGACGGGCCCGACATCGGCACCCGCGCCGTGGCGGTCTTCGGCAGGGACCGGATCGAACCCGTGGCCGGTGGCGCCAACCGCCGCACGACAGTCGACTTCGTCACGCCGATCGTCCTGACGCTCGGTTTCGCCGTCGCGACGATGGCGAGCGCTGTGGCGGCCGTCTCGGCGGCTCGGCACGAGGGCGATCGAGCGCGGATCCGCCGCCTGGTCGGAATCGGCTCCGCAGCGGTGCTGTTCCGGACCGTCGTGGTCGCGTGCGGCACCCCGATCATCGTCTGCGCCACGGTCCTCACCGGGCTGTCCTGCGTCGGTGTCCGCCTGGGCGGGCCGGCCCTGGCAGCCGTCGCGAGCCAGTGCATGGTGTTCGTCGTCGTGATGCTCCTCGTCGGGCCGGTGAGGCGGCGATCATGGAGTTGATCCGTGATCTTCGGCACAACGGTCTCCTGATCGCTGTCAAGGCGCTCGTCATGGCGGTCTTCGCCGTGTCGCTCTACACCTTCGGCACCTTTGCACAGTCGACGAGTGGAGCGGTCAACGGCTCACTGGCGGCAGACCGCGACGTCGACCTCTACGGCCTCGTCGACACCTTCCTCGGCGACACCGACGGCTTCGAGCGCTTCCGAGCGTCGGACCGTGACCTCCGCACGCTCACCGACTTCGTCGCGCAACTCGGACACAACGACCGGCTGGACTTCCTGTCGGCGTTCGACCAGCCCGTCGTCATCGAGGACTTCCGCGGTGACGGTCGTTTCGACGCGAACGCTGGTTCCGGCCTCGCAGAGCGCGGCGAGTACCGCGGCGAGGGTGGGGAACGGCTCCGCGACGTGAAGTCGATGCAGATGAACCATGAGATGTTCGCGTTCTCGAGGCTCGATGTGACGTCCGGCTCGGCTCCGGTCTGGACGGACGTCGACTACAGCTCCGGCCTGGTGCCGGTCGTCCTCGGCTCCGACTACCGCGGCCTGTACGAGATCGGCGACGAACTCCGGGCGGATGTCTACGGTGTGCGCGAGCGCCTCCGGGTCACCGGGTTCCTCTCGCCCGGCAGCGCCGTGTTCCACCGCGGCGACATCAACCACTACTTGGACGACACGATCGTCCTGCCCTACCCGGCTGATGTCGGTCGCTTCGTCCAGCAAGATCGGTACACCGGAGGCATCGTCGCCTTCGCGATGCTCAACACGGACATCGCGGCGTCGACGTCGATGACCTACGACGACGTGATCGGCGAGCTCGGTGCGATCGCCGCGAGGACCGGGTTCCACGAGTACTCCTTGCAGGGCATCCCGACGTACTTGGTCCAGCTCCGACTCGTTCGCCAGATCGTGATCGAGAACTTCGGGCTGTTGGGCGCAGTGTCGGCGATGACGGGCGTGGCGACGATCGTCGTCTGCCGAAGGATCAACAGGGTCCTCGGCGACCACCGCCGACGATGGGTGCGCATCTGCAGGACGGTCGGGCGAAGCGACCGCGCGATCCTCCGGACGGTGGGCCAGACCTGGGCCGTGGAGTACTCGATCGTCGTCGTCCTCTACGCCGTGGGATGCGCGCTGCTCCCGAACCACCATGCCTACCCCTTCCTCGGAGTGATGGCCGCGCTCGGGGTCTGGTTCTCGCTCGACGCTGTGAGCCGCGCCCACCGGATCCTCGCCACGGAGACTCCTGGACGGCGGGGACGATGACGAGCATCGAGCTCAGGAACGTGTCGAAGTCCATCCGTGAACCGAACGGAGCCATCCGGTCACTCTTCAGCGGACTGGATCTGGTCGTCGGGGACACTGATCCCTCCGTGGCGCTGCTCGGCCGCAGCGGCAGCGGGAAGAGCACACTGCTCCGGATGCTGGCGGGCCTCGACTTGGACTACGACGGTTCGTACTCCAGTGCTGGACGACCCCACGTCCGGACGTCTGCAGTGATGGCACGACATCGGCTCGAGACGATGGGGATCGTGACGCAGGGGTACGACCTGTTGCATGACCGCAGCGTGCTCGCGAACCTCGTCCTCGGTGCCACTGACAGATCCGGGGTACGGACCCGAGCGGCTGAATGTCTCGAGTTCGTCGGACTCCCGGGCATCCAGAGGAACCGTCCGGGTGCACTGTCGGGCGGGGAGGCGCAGCGGGTCGCGATCGCTCGCGCACTGATGAAGCGACCCTCTGTGGTGCTTGCCGACGAGCCGACGGGAGCGCTCGACGAAGAGACGGAAACGCAGGTACTCGATCTCTTCGAGCGCCTGCAGGACGAGGGCGCCACCTTCGTGATCGCGACACACAGCGAACGCGTCGCAGCGAGGTGCGCACGACGGTTCCGCATCGTCGACCAGCGACTCGCCGAGGTCTGACACGGAGCCGCAGCCACGCCCGCCCGCCGCCGACTGTCCCCAGAGCGCAGGGCCCGCGGGGTGACAGGCCCGTGACCCCCGGTCAGGGGCCGTGTTCACACGATCGTCACACGCCGGGTGCAAGTCGTGACGTACGCTCACCCCATCGGCGGCACGGGTCGCCGACACACATCCGAACACACACCGAACACCGGTCCCGTCTCCCGAGGGCGGACCGCTCCGGTGCACGCCGCACCCTCGGCGCGCACCGTGCCACGGACGAGGAACCCTAGCCGCCGTCCGCGCCGGACCACCGCGTCCGGGTCCCTGTCGCCACCGTCGCCGACACCGTCGTCCGTCATGCCCCCGTGGGCCCGACGGACGGCATCTCCGACACCCGACAGGAGAAACCAGGAGTCGTCGTCCGAGGCGGTGTCGGCCTGGAACGGGCTCACCCGCTGGGGACAGGTCTCCGGGTCGCGCGCGACCGAACAGCTGGGCGACTGGCTGCTCGCGAACGAGGCGGCCTCGGCGGAGCGGGACGTCCTCGACCCGGAGCTGCGGCCGTTCCCCGGGTTCCAGCACACCGTCGTCTCCCTGAACTGGGGCGGTAAGCGGGACCACGCCACCTGGTTCAGCGCGGACCCGGCGGCACCGGCCGGCATCGAACTGATCCCGATGCCGGCCGTCGCCGCGGACTACGTCGCCGCCGGCGGCAAGGAGCAGATCGGGAAGGTGCTCGACGAGGCCGTGCCGGAGGGTGACTACGCCGTGCAGTTCGGCGACTACCTGCTCATGTACCGGGCGTTGGCGTCGGGCAGCCAGGCGACGGCGGCACTCGCCCTCGCCCGCGACCTGCCGGCGGAGGACATCGACACGGGCAACACCCGGTCGTACCTGCTGGCGTGGATCATGTCGCACCAGTAGCGGGAGTCGACTCATGTGCCGGACCCTCGTGTGCCGGAGCCACGGGACGCACTCCTGGGCTCCGGCGCACCTGCGTCCGCCTACCGTCCACGCCATGAGCACGCGCGCGAAGACCACTGCCACCCTCGTCGGCCTCGCCACCATCGGCATGCTGCTCGGCGGCTGCTCGAACGCCGGCGCCCAGAACGGCGACCCGGTCGCGAAGGTCCCGGGCTCCGAGGAGTCCGCCACCCGCACCGACCCCGGCCAGCGCAACAGCGCCCCCTGCCAGGTCGCCTCGAGTGCCGCCGTCGACGCGATCGACGAGGCCGTGGGGCCGCACGACAACACGGACGTCGCGAGCGTCACGAAGGGCGAGGCCGGCTGGTACCTCGGCGTCTCGGTGGCCCCGAACCAGAGCGACGACCCCAACGACGACGAGGTCGCGGTCTTCGGCACCGAGTCCGACCCGACCGCCGAGGACTTCGACGGCATGGTCGTCCCGGTGAACAAGGTCGCCGAGGACGTCGTCGCCGACGAGAGCACCGCCACCGCCGCACCGGCCGACTTCTCCGAGACCTCGGACGCGGCGAAGCAGGTCCAGAGCTGCATCGTCGAGGCCGTCGACCACTGACGCTCCGGTCCGGTCAGGTCTGCCCTGGTCGGGTCAGATCTGGCCTGGTCCGGTCAGGTCTGGCCTGGTCCGGTCAGGTCTGGCAGCGCGGGCACCAGTAGGTGTCGCGCAGCGTCAGCTCCGACTCACCCAGGTCGCCCGATCGGACCCGGGTCCCGCAGCGCAGGCACGGCTTGCCGGCCCGGTTGTAGACCCAGAAGCGCTGCCCCGGGCGGTCGACGCCCGTGGTCACCCGGTTGCTGCGGTCACGGTTCGCGACGATCAGCCGGGAGGCCATGGTCACCATCCGCGCCGGGTCCCGCACCTCGCTGACCGGCCGGGTCGGCAGCACACCCCGGAGGAAGCAGAGCTCGTTCCGGTAGACGTTGCCGAGCCCCGCCATCACCCGCTGGTCGAGGAGCGCCAGGCCGACGGGTCGGTCCGGGTCCACGGTGAGGTTCCGGAGAGCGACGTCGGCGTCCCAGTCCGGTCCGAGCAGGTCCGGGCCGAGGTGCCCGACGACCTCGGACTCACGGTCGCGTGGGACGACCTCCAGGACCCCGAGGGTGAAGCCGACGGTCGAGACGTCGGCGGCGTCCAGGACGACCCGCGCCTGGAACGCCGGTCGGCGCCAGCGCTCACCCGGGGCGTAGACGTCCCACCGGCCCTCCATCTTGAGGTGCGAGTGCACGGTCAGGTCGCCGATCCGGTGCAGCAGGTGCTTGCCGCGCGGGACGACCTCGTCGACGGTGCGGCCGACCAGGTCGAGCGTGGCGAACGCGGGCACCCGGAAGTCGCTGCGGGTCAGGACCTTGCCCGCCAGCGCCGCGTGCAACCGGGCCGCCGCGCGGAAGACGGTGTCGCCCTCAGGCACGGAGCCGCAGTCCCTGGGGCGTGGCCGTGAAGCCCGCGGTGCGGAGAGCGTCGCCGAGCGGGGCCTCGAGCACGAAGACGCCGTCGACCCGTTCGACGGACAGCTTGCCGAGCCCGCTCCGGACGGTCGCCGCGATCGAGGTGGCCGCCGCTGCCAGGTCGGCCGGGTCCTCCGTGAACGTCAGCACGCTCTTGCCGCCGCGTTCGACGTAGACGGCCAGCCGGCCGTCGACGAGCACGACGAGCGCGCCGGCCTTGCGACCCGGGCGGTGACCGCGGGCACCGCCCTTCACGGGTGTGGTGCTGATGCTGGTCTGGGCGACCGGGCCGGCGCTCGCGACCCCCGTCGGGTCCGCCGCCGCGGTCGGGTCGTCGGGGTCGGCCGGTGCCGGGTCGTGCGGCCACGGTAGCGAGGCGCCGAAGGGGTTCGCCGGGTCGGTGGCCGACAGTGTCAGGGCCTCACGGGCGCGGTCCGGGTCGGCGCGCTCCTCGTCGTCCAGGTCTCGGGCGTACGTGCGGAGTCGGTCGACGGTCGGGCCGGTGGCGAACTGCGCGGCACCGAGCCCCTCGACGAAGTACCCGCGTCGGGCACGGCCGGACTCCTCGAACTTGGCGAGCACGCGGTAGACCCCGGCGAAGCCGCCGCGGACGCCCTCCACCTGCACGGCACCGCGGGTGACGACGCCGTAGCGCTCGAGCAGCAGCTCCGCGGTCGCCGCTGCCCGGACGGTGGCGTCGGGTTCGGCGAGCGGCAGCAGTGACCAGCGCCCGCCGACGTTCGGCGGACCGGACTGGCTCGGCAGCGTCGGGCGTCGGCGTCCTCGGTAGGCGCGGGTCCGTGGCGCGCTCGAGGTCCGGGCCTTGCCGCCGAGCATCGCCCGCAGCGGGGCGAACGTGTCGTTGGTGATCTGCCCGGCCCAGACCAGGTCCCACAGGGCGGTGGTCAACGCGGAGTCGTCGGTGCTGCCGACGGCCTGCCCGAGCTGCCGGAAGAAGTACGCGCCACCGCCGGCCAGGGCGCCCAGGACGTCGCGCTGCAGTTCGGTGGTGTCGTCGCCCGCCGCTTCGGCCAGGGTGGTCGCGGCGGTGTCGGCGAGGTGCAGCCGGACCCAGCCGTCGTTGCCGGGCAGGGTGCCGCCGCCGGACCAGAGGACCTCGCCGGTGGCGGTCAGCTCGTCGAGCATGCTCGGGGCGTAGTCGGAGACGCGGGCCGGCAGCACGAGCGACTCCCACGAGCTGGCGGGCAGGGCGACCCCGGACAGCTGGTCGACCACCTGCAGCACGCCGTCGATGCCGCGCAGCCCGCCGCGGGCCCCGGGGACGCGGACGTGCTGCCACGCGGGCAGGAAGCGGGCGAGGGCGTCCGGTGCGACCGGTTCGACCTCGTGCCGGAGCGCCGCGAGCGACTTCGTCCGGATGCGCCGCAGCACCTCGGAGTCGCACCACTCGGCACCCTGGCGGTCGGGTCGGAACTCGCCCTCGACCAGGCGTCGGTCGGCGGTCAGGCGGCGCAGGGTGTCCTGCACCACCGCGACGCCGAGCCCCAGCCGCGACGCGGCCTCCTGCGCGCCGAACGGACCGTGGCTGCGGGCGTACCGACCGACCAGGTCACCGAGCGGGTCGGCGACCGGCTCGACGAAGGCGGTCGGCACGCCGATCGGCAGCGGCACCCCGAGGGCGTCGCGGAGTCGGGACGCGTCCTCGATCACGGCCCAGCGGGTGGCCCCGGCATGCGAGAAGGCGAGGACACGGCGGTCGCGCTCGAGGGCCTCCAGTGCCGTGCGGAGCGTCGCCTGGGCCTCGCTGCGGTCCGTGGCGTCGGCCAGCCAGCTCCGGTCGACCAGCTCGTCGAGGTCGAGCGCCCCGACCAGCCGGAGGACGTCGACCATGCCCTCGACGTCCCGTGCGCGGCGGTCCGGGGAGAGCCGCTGCAGGTCGCGTTCGACACCGTCGATGACGGCCGGGTCGAGCAGTTCGCGCAGTTCCGCACGACCGAGCAGTTCGCTGAGCAGGGTCGAGTCGAGGGACAGCGCGGCGGCCCGGCGTTCCGCGAGCGGCGAGTCGCCCTCGTACATGAAGGCCGCGACGTACCCGAACAGCAGGGTGCGGGCGAACGGCGAGGGCTGCTCGGTCTCGCTCTCGACCAGGCGGATCCGCCGTCGAGCGATCTCGTCCGCGATGCCGAGCAGGGCGGGGACGTCGTACACGTCCTGCAGCACCTCGCGCACGGTCTCGAGCAGGATCGGGAACGTCGGGTACTTCTGCGCCACCTCGAGCAGCTGCGACGCACGCTGGCGCTGCTGCCAGAGCGGCGACCGGCGCCCGGGGTCACGGCGGGGCAGCAGGAGCGCCCGGGCCGCGCACTCGCGGAAACGTGCGGCGAACAGCGCGGAGCCGCCGACCTCGTCGGTGACGATGGTCTCGAGGTCGTCGCGCTCGAAGACGAACAGCTCCGCTCCGGGAGGCTCGGCGTCCGTCTCCGGGATCCGCACCACGATGCCGTCGTCCGCAGCCATGGCGCCGCCGTCGATCCCGTGCCGCTCCCGCAGTCGGGCCGCGACCGCCAGGGCCCACGGCGCGTGCACGGTCATGCCGTACGGGGAGTGCAGGATGAGCCGCCAGTCGCCGAGCTCGTCGCGGAAGCGTTCGACGACGAGCGTCGTGTCGCTCGGCACGTGACCGGTGGCGGCGCGCTGGTCGCGGAGGAACGCGATGAGGTTCGTGACGGCCCGTTCGTCGAGGCCACCGGCGGCGACCCGGGCCCGGGCGTCCTCGTCCGAGGCCGATTCGACCTCCCGCACGAAGGCACCGGTGGCACGGCCGAGTTCGGCGGGCCGGCCGAGTCCATCGCCCTTCCAGAACGGCACCCGGCCGGGCTGCCCGAACGCCGGGCTGACGAGCACCCGGTCGTGCGTGATCTCCTCGATCCGCCAGCTGGTGGCGCCGAGTGCGAAGACGTCGCCGACGCGGGACTCGTAGACCATCTCCTCGTCGAGCTCGCCGACGCGGGACGCCCGTTCGCCGACCATGAAGACGCCGAACATGCCACGGTCCGGGATCGTGCCACCGCTCGTGACGGCCAGGCGCTGCGCTCCGGGACGCCCGGTGAGGGTGCCGTGCACGCGGTCCCAGACCAGGCGCGGCCGGAGTTCGGCGAACTCGTCGCTCGGGTAGCGGCCGGTGACCAGGTCGAGCGTCGCCTCGAACGCCGAGCGGGGCAGGCCGCTGAACGGGGCGCTGCGTCGGACGAGCTCGAACCAGTGCTCGACGTCGACCGTGTCGATCGCCCCGGCCGCGACGGTGTGCTGCGCCAGGACGTCGAGCGGGTTGGCGGGCACCGAGATCGACTCGATCTGCCCGCTGACCATGCGCTCGACGGTGACGGCGCTGTTGACGAGGTCGGCCCGGTGCTTCGGGAAGAGCACGCCGCGGGAGATCTCGCCGACCTGGTGTCCGGCGCGGCCGACGCGCTGCAGGCCGCTGGCGACCGAGGGCGGCGCCTCGACCTGGATGACGAGGTCGACCTCGCCCATGTCGATGCCGAGTTCGAGCGAACTGGTGGCGACCACGCAACGCAGCCGTCCGGACTTCAGGTCGTCCTCGATGATCGCGCGCTGGTCCTTGGACACCGAGCCGTGGTGGGCGCGGGCCAGCACCGGGATGTTCCGGTCCGAGCCGCCGCCGTCGGTCTGGCCGGACCCGCCGATCAGCTGGGCCGGTGGCCGGGTGGGCTGGGGCACCGGCGCATGTGCCGACGCCCGCCCCGGTGACTGCGAGACCACCGGCACGCCGACACCGGCACCCACGGGTTCGGCCACGTCCGTCGTCGCCAGGGCCCGTTCCTCGTGGATCTCGTTGAGCCGGGCGGTCAGCCGTTCGGCCAGTCGTCGGGAGTTGGCGAAGACGATCGTCGACCGGTGCTGCTCGATGAGGTCCACGACCGACTCTTCGACGTGCGGCCAGATCGAGCCGTTCGTCGGGCTGGAGGTCGCGTCGGCTCCGACCGGCGGGGCGCCGAGCTCGGTCATGTCGTCGACCGGCACGACGACGCGCAGGTCGAAGGTCTTCTGCGCGGGCGGCGCGATGATCTGCACCGGGGCCCGACCGCCGAGGAACCGCGCCACTTCTTCCGCCGGGCGGACGGTCGCGGACAGCCCGATGCGCTGGACGGGTTTCTCGAGCAGGTCGTCGAGGCGTTCGAGCGAGACGGCGAGGTGTGCGCCACGCTTGGATGCCGCGACCGCGTGCACCTCGTCCACGATGACGGTGTCGACGTTGACCAGGGTCTCGCGCGCCTTCGACGTCAGCATCAGGTAGAGCGACTCGGGCGTGGTGATGAGGATGTCCGGCGGCAGGCGCAGCAGTTTCTGCCGGTCGGACGAGGGGGTGTCACCGCTCCGGACGCCGACCGTGACGTCGGGCGGTTCGAGCCCGAGCCGCTTGGCCGTCTGCGTGATGCCGACGAGCGGGGAGCGCAGGTTCCGTTCGACGTCGACGCCGAGGGCCTTGAGCGGCGAGACGTAGAGCACGCGGGTGCGCTGCTTGGCGGGCGGGGTGTCCGACGCCGAGATGAGCCGGTCGATCGACCACAGGAACGAGGCCAGGGTCTTGCCGGAGCCGGTCGGGGCGATGACGAGTGCGTGTTGCCCGGTCGAGATGGCGTCCCACGCGCCGGCCTGCGCGGCCGTCGGTTCGCGGAACGCCCCCCGGAACCACTCGGCGGTGGCGGGGGAGAAGCGCTCGAAGACGTCCGTCATGGTCCGCTCCATCCTGCTCCTCACCACCGACAGGAGCCCGGGGCGGATCGGTGCTTGACAACGAGAACACTACCGATCTATCGTTACTGCATCGCGACCGGTCCTGAACAGGTCGCGAACCAACTTCGAGAAAGGAGTCGTCATGCGCCCCATCGACGACGAGAACAGCCCCACGTCCCCCCGCGACCCCTTCGGTCGCGGCCAGCGCGGGCCCCGCTTCGGCAGCGCCCGCCAGCACCACGGCACCGGGTTCCCCGGCCGTGACCACGGTGACCACGAACACGGCCGCGGTGGCCGCGGTGGGCGGGGCTTCGGTCCCGGCTTCGGCGGACCGGGCTTCGGCGGTCCGGGCTTCGGCCCCGGCTTCGGCGGCGGCTTCGGTCCGGGCTTCGGCCCCGGCCGTGAACGACGCCGCCGCGGCGACGTCCGCCTCGCCATCCTCGGGCTCCTCGCCGAGGGCCCCCAGAACGGCTACGCGGTCATCAAGACGATCGCGGAACGCACCGGCGGCGCCTGGAAGCCGAGCCCGGGCTCGGTCTACCCGACGCTCCAGCAGCTCGTCGACGAAGAGCTCGTGGTCTCGACGGGCGACGGTCGGAAGACCCTCTTCGAGCTCACCGACGCCGGTCGGGCCGAGGCCGAGTCCAAGGCCGACGAGATCGCCGCCGCGTGGGAGTCCACGCCCGGTATGCCGGACTCGCAGCGGGAGCTGTTCGAGTCGCTCCGCAAGCTCGCCAGCGTCATGCACGTGTTCCGCACGAGTGCGACGGACGAGCAGACGAAGGCCGCCACCGAGAAGATCGACGGCCTGCGCCGCGACCTGCTCCAGGTCCTCAGCGACTGAGCGGTCCGCACCACCGGACCCCGGCGCCGCAGCACCACAGACCAACGGGAGGGGGGGGGGGGGGGGGGGGGGGGGGGGGCCGGGGGGGGGGGGGGGGGGGGGGGGGGGGGGGGGGGGGGGGGGGGGGGGG
>NZ_JARUXD010000083.1:0-13255 GCF_030433875.1 Curtobacterium sp. PsM8
CCACCCATCACCGGGTGGCGGCCTTCGTCGTCGGTGCCCCCGGCAGGAATCGAACCCGCGGCACGGTGGGTAGAAACCACCTGCTCTATCCACTGAGCTACGGGGGCGGACGCCGACGATCTTATTCGGTACGCGTGCGCAGCCGCCCGACGAACCGCTCGATCTCCCGCTGCGATCGCAGGTGGACGACACGGAGGTGCGGGGTGTCGGCAGCCAGCACCGGTACCCGCTGCCGCATCTCGTTCCGCTTCGCGATGCCCCAGCGCAGGATGTGTTCGCTGCGGGTGAAGAACGTCCACAGCGGCGGTTCGACGTTGCCGTTCCACAAGACCGTGCGGTGCAGGCGCCGCCGGATCGTCCGTCGCAGGAGACGGACGAACGCGACCGGCTTCGGCAGGTCGAGCCAGACGAGGGTGTCCGCGCGATCGACCAGGAGCTGCCGCACCTGCCGGTACTGCCACTCGGAGACCCAGGTCGGAGCCGAGGTCATCTCGTCCACCCGCGCCCCGAAGTCGGGCAGCACCGTCCACCCGGGCCCGTGGAACATCCCGTCGAGTTCCGTGTGGGGAGCGCCGATCGCCCGCGCGATCCGCTGCGCCGTCGTCGTCTTGCCGACGCCGGCCGTCCCCGCGACGAGGACCCGTCGAGGCGGCGGATCGAGGACGTCATCGGCGCCGAGCATCCCCCGACCCTAGGCCAGGTTTGCCCACCCGTACCAGCCCACGCGGCGCGAGCGGCCCGCCCGTCGTGAGCGGGCACCCGGCGCGAGCGGGCGACCGGCGTGAGCGGGCAGAACACCAGGGCCGGGCCCCACCGCACCCGGGTACTCCGCCCGCTCACGCACCACGCGCCTCCCGGCCCACCCACCCGGGTACTCCGCCCACTCACGCACCACGCGCCTCCCGGCCAGCCGCACGGCCGCCCGCCTGCGTCCCCTTCCGGAACGGTTCGCCGCCCGTCTCCCTGCCGTTCCTCTCAGCGTCACCGCCGCTCCCTACGTTTCCCCCATGAGCTCCGAGCCCCGTGTCATCGCGGTGATCCCAGCGCGAGCGGGCTCGAAGGGGATCCCGGGCAAGAACCTCCGCCAGGTCGCGGGCCGCTCGCTCGTCGCACGCGCGGTCGCGGCAGCCCTCGCCGCCGAGACGGTGGACGAGGTCGTCGTCAGCACGGACGGCGACGCGATCGCTGCGGAGGCCGTCGCGGCCGGGGCACGGGTCGTCCGGCGCCCGGCAGACCTCGCGGGTGACGAGGCCTCGTCGGAGTCCGCGCTCCTGCACGCACTCGACACGGTCGCGCCTCAGGCGCCGGAGGCAGGCGAGCATCCCGCTCCGGAGGTCCTCCTCTTCCTGCAGGCGACGTCACCGTTCATCGACCCCGCCGACCTCGACCGGGCCGTCGGGCGTGTCCTCGAGGGTGCGGCCGACTCCGTGCTCGCCGCTGCCCCCTCGCACGCCTTCCTCTGGCGCCTCGCCGAGGACGGCTCCGCCGTCGCAGTCAACCACGACGCCGCCACACGCCCGCGCCGCCAGGACCGGGCACCGGAGTTCCGCGAGACCGGCGCCTTCTACGCGGTCCGCGTCGCCGCCTTCCGGGAGGCCCGCCACCGCTTCGTGGGCCGCGTCGAGCTGGCGGTCGTCCCGGCCTCGACTGCCATCGACATCGACGAGCCGCACGACCTGGCCCTCGCGTCCGCGCTGGCGCCCCTCCTCGAGGTCGAGGTCGAGGCCGCCCCCGCAGACCAGCCCGCCGTCGCCTCCCCGGTCGCTCCCACCCCGCGAGCGGGCGGAACACCAGCCCCACGCGCAAGCGCACCCGGTGCATCCGCCCCTTCACGCGCCTCCGCTCCGCGAGCGGGCGGAACACCAGCCCCACACGAGAGCGCACCCAGCGCTTCCGCCCGCTCACGCACGTCCACCCTGCGAGCGGGCGGAGTGCCAGCCCCCCACGCGAACGCACCCAGCGCTTCCGCCCGCTCACGCACGAGCGCCCCCGAACCAGCCGCCGCCAGCGCCACCACCAGCGCCACCAGCGCCCCCGCACCCCGCCCCACTGACCCTCACCCCGCGCGGATCTCCGCCGCGGAGAACGGAGCACCATGAGCGTCCGCATCGGCCTCTCCACCATCGGCGCCGGCAACCCCGCCTACCTCATCGGCGAGATCGGCCTGAACCACAACGGCGACGTCGAGATCGCCAAGCAGCTCATCGACGTCGCTGCCGACGCCGGCATGCAGGCCGTCAAGTTCCAGAAGCGGACGCCGGAGATCTCGACGCCCGAGCACATGAAGTCGATGCCGCGCAGCACCCCCTGGGGCGACATGACCTACCTCGACTACCGCTACCGCGTCGAGTTCGACCGCGACCAGTACATCGAGATCGGTGACCACGCGACCCTCCGTGGCCTGGACTGGTTCGCGTCGCCGTGGGACGAGCCGTCGGTCGCCTTCCTCGAGGACCTGAACGTCGTCGCCTACAAGATCGCCTCGGCGTCGGTGACGGACCTCGGCATGCTCGCCGCCGTCGCCGCGACCGGCAAGCCCGTGATCCTCTCGACCGGCATGTCGACGATGGAGCAGATCGACCGCGCCGTCTCGACCCTTGGCACCGAGCGGCTCGTGCTCCTGCACGCCACCTCGACGTACCCGCTCCCCCCGGAGGAGGCGAACCTCCGCATGATCGAGACCCTCGCCACCCGCTACGCCTACGCGGGCGTGCCGGTCGGCTACTCCGGTCACGAGCCGGGCCTGCAGATCTCCCTGGCGGCCGTCGCACTCGGCGCCACGGCCGTCGAGCGGCACATCACCCTCGACCGCACGATGTGGGGGTCGGACCACGCCGCATCGCTCGAGCCGCACGGTCTCCGCACGCTGGTGCGCGACATCCGCATCATCGAGACGGCGATGGGCGACGGCGTCAAGCGCATCTTCCCCGGCGAGCAGGCGCCCCTCGCCAAGCTCCGTCGGGTGGGTGCGTGAGCGCTGCGGCGAACGACGACACGGGGGCTGCCGGCCGGGAGGCGCGCCACCCCGCCGGCACGCCGCCTCGCCGCCGACGGGTGGTCGGCCTGGTCGACACGGACTCGTTCGCGAAGTGGGGCGCCCACCTGCTCTCGGCGGCACCGGCGCACTGGTCGCTGGAACTGCTGACGGTGGCGACGCCACGGTCGGCGAGTCCGGCCCAGCTGCGGGCGGCGTTCCGTGACGTCGATGCCCGTCTGGGGCCGATCGACCTCGCACCTCCCGAGCCGCTGAGCGTGGACGAGGTGGTGGCGCGCCTCCAGGCCGACCCGCCGGATGCGGTCCTGGTGTCCTGCATCGGCCCCGTTGCGGAGGTCCTCATCGACCAGGTCCTGCGCTCGGTCCCGCGGCGGCCGGTCTTGGTGAGCGGGCTGCCGGGCATCTCGTTCCCGGCGAAGTGGAAGGGCGTGTTCCTGCGGGCGCGCGCCGACTTGTTCGTGCTGCACAGCCACCGCGAGGTCCGCGAGTACCGGAGCCTGGCGACCGCCGGCGGTGTCGAGCCGTCGTTCGCCCTCGCGACGCTGCCGTTCGCCCGGTCGACGGGAGCCCCGCGCGCCGGGGTGGTGCGCGACTCCGTGGTGTTCGCCGCGCAGCCGAGCGTGCCCGCAGAGGAGGGCGACCGCCGCCGCGTCGTCTGCTGGCTCGCCGACACCGCCCGGGCCCACCCGGAGTGGCGTGTCGTGGTGAAGACCCGCGCGGCCGCCGGCGAGCAGCAGACGCACCGCGAGACCTTCCCGTACGCCGATCTGCTGCCGGCCGATGCGCCGTCGAACCTCGTGGTCGAAGCTGGGCCGATGTCGGTGCACCTCGACCGGGCCGTCGCGCTCGTGACGATCAGCTCGACGGCCGTCCTCGAAGCCGCTGCCCGGGGTGTGCCCGCGTTGACGCTGACGGACTTCGGCACCTCACGGTCCCTCATCAACGAGGTGTTCGTCGACAGCGGGCTCGAGGGCACGGCTGACGACCTGGTGCACGGTCGCTTCGGGAGGGTGCGTCCGGAGTGGATGGCGGACAACTACTTCCACACGGCAGCCGACGACGACTGGGCGGACCGTGCCGAGGAGCTCATGCGCCTCCGGGACGCCGGACGGCTGGTCGACCGCCCTGCTGCCAGACGCAGTCGGGGTGGTGCGCTGCGGCGGGCGTGGGAGCGGCGGAACGCGCTCGGCGATCACGACCGGTCGGTGATCGGCCGAGTGGCGGCGCTCATCGGGACGCCGATCCGGGCCGTCAAGCGATCCGTGCGACAGGCCCGGCGGGTGGTGCGTCCAGCCTTGACGCCGGTCGTCGCACCGGTGTCAGTCGAGCGCCTTCGCGACCGCGACGAGGAACTGGTCACGGGTCGGGACGCCCGCTGAGCGGAACACCTCGGTGCCGTCGTCGCGACGGACGAGGACGGTCGGGGTCGACCGGATGCCGAGCTCCTCGACGCGCTCGGGGTCGTTCGCGATGTCCCGTTCGGTGACGACGAGGCCCGGCACGAGACGCGCGGCGTCGCCGACGACCCGACGAGCGGCGGCACACGGCGCACAGAACGCGGACGTCCAGAGATCGACCTGCATGGTGTGGTGCAACGACGACTGCGGCTAGGACACTCCCGATCGGACGACGATGCCTCGGCCGACAGTGTCTGAACGACAGTGCCCCCGGTCGTCCGCGACGACCGGGGGCACTGTCAGTGGCTGCTACTCGCGGTCGAACTCGCCGGAGCGGTCGCCGCGGTCCTGCAGGTCGTCGACCGGGTCGGACTGGTCGGGCGCGAACGTGTAGTCGACCGAGATCTGGTCGAGGACCTGGCGGGAGCCGGTGGCCTTGTAGGTGAAGGCGGTCTGCAGGCCCTCGACGTCCGCGAACACCGTCACCTCGTCGTCCAGCGCGTCGCTCGTGGCGGTGCGGGTGTCCGTGGTCCCGTCGAAGGGGCCCTCGTGGAAGATGGCGGTGAACTCGTCGCCCTCGTGGATGGTGATGTCGGTCATGTCTCCCTTCTACCAGGGCAGGGGGCACCGCCGTCCAGCGCATCGTGACCGGAGGGCGGAGGTCCGTGTCCTGGCGGAGGTGTGCCGGGCCTCCTTGCCGGATCCATAGCAACGCTATATAGTTCCACCGTGGAACAAGCGCGGGAACAGACCATCGAGACGCTCCTCGTCTCCGTCAACCGGCTCATCCGGTCCGCGCTCCAGGCCACCGGCCACACCACGTCCACCGCCGTCTGGCGGACCCTCGGCATCCTCGAGGCCGACGACGCACTCCGGCTCGGCGAACTCGCCCGCGCCTCACGTGTGTCGCAACCGACCATGACCCGCCTGGTCGCCGGCATGACCGCCGACGGACTCGTCTCACGCACCGTCGACCCCGACGACTCGCGCGGGCAGCGCATCGAGATCACCGACACCGGACGCGAACGACTCGTCGCGTGGCGAGCCGCACTCACCAGCACCGTCGGGCCCCTCTTCGAGGACCTCACCGACGACGACTGGGACATCCTGCACGACGCATCGGCCCTCATCGCAGCGAGGACCAGAACGGAGACCACCGCGTGAACGCGCACGCACCCGCCGGACAGTCCGGCTCGATCCTGAAGCAGTCGTCGGCGGTGTGGGCGATCGCCTTCGCCTGCGTCGTCGCCTTCATGGGCATCGGCCTCGTGGACCCGATCCTCCCCGCGATCGCCGAGTCGCTGCAGGCCACGCCCGCGCAGACCGAACTGCTCTTCACGAGCTACCTCGCGGTCACCGGTGTCGCGATGTTCTTCACCAGCTGGGTGTCCAGCCGGATCGGCGCGAAGAAGACCCTGATGATCGGGCTCGCCCTGATCGTGCTGTTCTCGGTGCTCGCCGCCGTGTCGAACGACGTCTGGACGATCATCGGGTTCCGCGCCGGCTGGGGACTCGGCAACGCGCTCTTCATCTCGACCGCACTGGCCACCATCGTCGGCGCAGCATCGGGTGGGACCGCGTCGGCGATCATCCTCTACGAGGCCGCACTCGGCCTCGGCATCGCGGTCGGACCCTTGGTCGGGGGTCTGCTCGGCTCCGTCAGCTGGCGTGGCCCGTTCTTCGGCGTCACCACCCTGATGGCCGTCGCGTTCATCGCGATCGTGGTCCTGCTGAAGACCGGCACGCTCGAGAAGCCCACGCCGACCAAGCTCTCCGCACCGTTCCGCGCCCTGGGCCGACCGGCCCTCGCCGCCCTGGCCGCGACCGCGCTGTTCTACAACATCGGCTTCTTCGTGCTCCTCGCCTACACGCCGTTCCCGCTCGGGTTCGGAGCGCTCGGCATCGGCTTCACGTTCTTCGGCTGGGGTGTCGGCCTCGCGATCACCTCGGTGTGGGTCGCGCCGATGCTCACCGCGCGGATGCGTCGGACCAGCGTCCTCAAGCTCGCGCTGCCCCTGCTCGCGCTCGACCTGTTCGCCGCGGCCGTCGTCGTGCGGTCCCAGGCCGGGCTCATCGTCTGCGTCGTCATCGGCGGACTCGTGCTCGGTGTCCTCAACACGGTGCTCACCGAGTGCGTCATGGAGGCGACCGACCTCCCGCGCTCCGTCGCCTCCAGCGCCTACTCGGCCGTCCGTTTCATCGGTGGCGCCATCGCCCCGCCCGTCGCGACGCTCCTCGCCGACGCGTACTCGCCGAGCGCCGCGTACGTCTTCGCGGGCATCTCCGTGGCCGTCGCGTTCCTGGTCGTCGTGCTCACCACGAAGGTGCTGCGGCGCGTCGACGACGGGGTCGAGCCGGAGCGCGTCGAGGCCGAGGCGATCACCGCCGGCGAGATGGCGTAGCTCCTCCGGTCGGCGATGGCCGGGTCCGCGGTGCGGGCCCGGCCATCAGTGCGTCCGGGGCGGGGCGCGTCCGGGGCGGGGCGTGGATGCGTTCGGGGCGGGGCGTGGCGAGCGGGCGAGATACCAGGGCGCTGCGCGCTCGCCTGCCGGGATTCCGCCCGCTCGGGGCGCCGTGAGCGGGCGAGATACCAGGGCGCGGCGCGCTAGTCTGCCGGGGTTCCGCCCGCTCGCGGACGCTGGCCGCGCGGGAGGCACGCGACCCGCCCGACGGACCGGTTGCGGGCCTCCCGGGCGCAGTCCGCTACGCGCCCGCTCCCGGGTCCCGGTGAGCGGGTGAGATGCCAGGGCGCTGCGCGCTCGCCTGCCGCAATTGCGCCCGCTCGCGGACGCTGGCCGAGCGGGAGGCACGCGACCCGCCCGACGGACCTGTTGCGGGCCTCCCGGGCGCAGCGCAGCAGCAGCGAACGGGCGGAACATAAGGGTGCGCCGCGACTGCCCGCCGGGATTACGCCCGCTCGCGCGCAAGGCCGGGCAGGAGGCACCTGAGCCACCGCGCGGTCCGGGCACGACCCTCTCGAACGCGTCCCTCACGCATCCCCGCTCCGGAGCCGTCGAGCGGGCGGAATGCCAGGGCGGGCCTTGCCGGGCGTCGGGTGTTCCGCCCGCTCGCGCGCCGGGACGGACTGGAGGCCCGACGACCGCCCGCAGGACCGGCTGCGGGCCTCCCGTGCGGGCGCTCGAACCTGCACCCACCGCGAGCGGGCGGAAGAGCAGCGGCACACGTGGGTGTCCCCTGGTGTTCCGCCCTCTCGCGCGCCGACGGCGCCCGGACCCGACGCCGACCCGGGTCCGGACCCGGACCCGGACCCGGACCCGGACCCGGACGCCGACCCGGGCCCGGGGCACCGCGCGCCGGCCCCGGAGCACCAGCGCTGCCGATCCACAGGAGCCGCGGGGTGTCGGTGCGCGGAAGTAGGATTGCTGCATGTCTGCCGCGAACGACCGCCTCGTCTGGATCGACTGTGAGATGACGGGGCTCGACGTCGACGTCGACGAACTCGTCGAGGTCGCGGTGGTCATCACCGACTTCGACCTCAATCCGGTCCACCCCGGGTTCGACATCGTGATCAAGCCGGACCAGTCGGCGCTGGACAACATGAACGACTTCGTGACGAAGATGCACACGACGTCGGGCCTCATCGACGAGATCCCGAACGGCGTGAGCCTGGCCGACGCCGAGTACCAGGTCCTCGAGTACATCCTCGCGCACGTCCCCGCCGAGGGCACCGCTCCCCTGGCCGGCAACACCATCGGTACCGACCGCGCCTTCCTGGCGAAGTACATGCCGCGCATCGACAACCACCTGCACTACCGCAGCGTCGACGTCTCGAGCATCAAGGAACTCTGCCGCCGCTGGTTCCCGCGCGTGTACTTCAACTCCCCCGAGAAGCACGGTGGCCACCGCGCGCTCGCCGACATCCTCGAGTCGATCCGCGAGCTCGAGTACTACCGCCGTGCCGGGTTCACCCCGGAGCCCGGGCCCGCCAGCGACGACGTCAAGGCGATCGCCGCCGAGGTCGTCGCGAAGTGGGAGTCCCGCCTGGCGCCGCAGTCAGGCCTGGCGCCGCAGTCCGGCCCGGAGCCGGTGTCCGCTGCGACCCCTCAAACCACCGCCCAAGTCACCGAGTAGCGATGGTGGTCCGGGCCGGCGTCCGGATGTACTACAATCGAGTGGTTGCTCCGGCTCGCCGGACTGACACATGGTGGGTATAGCTCAGCTGGTAGAGCGCCTGGTTGTGGTCCAGGAGGTCGCGGGTTCAAGCCCCGTTACTCACCCCATTCACGAAGGCCCCCGTCCGATGGACGGGGGCCTTCGTCGTGCACGGAGACACGGCCCAATGCATCCGCGCGGGGCGACCGCAGAGAGCCGCTGCCAGCGGAGATGCCATCTGCCCACCAGGACACGTCCGGTCAGCTGTGCCACGATCCTCCCGTGATGGAGATGTCGACCGAGGACTTCGAGCAGCTCGTGACCGACGAACTCGATCTCCTGCCGGACGACATGGTCGACGGGCTCGACAACGTCGTGTTCGTGGTCGAGGACGAGCCCGAGGACGGCTCGGACCTGTTCGGCATCTACGACGGCGTCGCCCAGACCGAGCGTGGCCAGTACGGCTTCGGGGAACTACCGGACCGGATCGTCGTCTTCCGGAAACAGCATCTGCTCGAATGCGACACGCTGGAGGAGCTCAAGGACGAGGTGCACACGACCCTCGTGCACGAGATCGGGCACTTCTACGGCATCGACGACGAACGGCTGCACGAGCTCGGCTGGGCGTAGTCCTCCTCCGAGCGCAGCACCTCGTCGGCGAGGGTCTGCGGCGCTTCGGCGGCGATGAACGCCTCCTCCTGCCGGGCCCACCGCTCCCACTGCCTCGCGAACGCCTCACCGTCGCGGTCGAGTGCGCGACGACGCCGTTCCCCCTCGTCCGCGGTGAGCCACACCCGGAAGGTCGCCAGCGGTGCCGACGCGCGGGACAACGCGCCGCAGCCCTCGATCACGAGCGGAGCAGAGGCGTCCACCGGCACCCACTCAGCAGGCTCGGACCTCGTCCAGTCCCAGCGCCGGTAGCCGGCGGGGACCCCGAGCACGTCCCGCACCACGGCGTCGGCGGCTTCCTGGAGGCCGTCCCACCCCGGGTAGATGTCGTCCAGGTGCACCAGGGTCGCGTCGAGTTCCCCCGAGAGCGCGTTCCCGAGCGTCGTCTTGCCGGTCCCGGAGCGACCATCGACGAGGACGATGAGACGGCTGTTCCGAGCGGTTCGGAACGCGGACCGCGCGCGGGAGGCAAGCGCGCGGGCGGAGGCGATGCGCGCCTCCAGTCCGTCACCGGTGGTCTCGGACCTGGCCGACGCGTCCGTCTCAGGCACGCCAGGTCCCCGAGGCGACGGCGGCGAGGACCGCCGCCGCGCCGATGCCGAGCAGGACGCCACACATCGCCCACTCCGGTCCGGCGAACCGGACGCGACGCGCCCACGTGCGCCGGCCGGGCGCGCCGAAGCCGCGGGACTCCATCGCGACAGCGAGGGTGGTCGCTCGACGCAGCGCGACGACGAGCAGGCCGAAGGCCATCGACAGGCCGCGACGGAGGCGCCCGCTGTCCGCCACGCCCCGGGCGCGCCGTGCCATCGCGAGCTGACGCCAGTCGTCGCCGAGCAAGGTCATCATGCGGATCGCGGCGAGGGCGCCGAGGACGAAACGCGCCGGCAGTCGCAGGATCTGCGCGAGCCCGTCCGCCAGGTCCGTGACGTCCGATCGGATGAAGAGGACGATGCCCGGGATGCCGACGGCGAGCACGCGCAGCATCGTCGCGAGTGCCAGCTGCAACGATCCGTCGGTCACGTGCGCGAAGGCGAAGTCGAACCAGACACGCCCGGACGGCTGCCCGTACAGGGCGATGCTCACCCCGGTCAGCGGGACGACGACGAGGACCGGCGACGTCCGGAGGAGCAGCGTCCGGACAGGGATCCGGAGCACCGGCAACAGCGCGAGTTCCAGCAGCAGTGCCGTCGCGGCCGACACCAGGTCGAGACTGAGGACCAGGACGACGCCGAGGGCGATCACTCCGAGCAACGACGCCACCGGCTGCACACTCCCCGCGCCACGCCCGGGCTGGACGGGAGGCTCGGTTCCGGTCCGTCCGCTCGCTGCGGTGACCGGGGCGGTCACCGTGACTCCCCGGTGGACCGGACGCCGGGCACGGCCGGTGTCAGTCCGTCCGCGTGGAGGACGACCTCGTCGGCGTCGAGCGCTCGGACGAGATCGCGGTCGTGCGTCACCACGACGACGGCTGTCCCGGCGTCGGCCAGTGCCCCGAGCTGCTCGACGACTGCACTCCAGGTGGCCCGGTCCTGCCCCGAAGTGGGTTCGTCGAGGACGAGGACGGGCGGGCGTGTCGCGATGACCGCTGCGACCGCGAGCCGCCGCTGCTCGCCGCCGGAGAGCGTGAACGGGTTGGCGTCCACGAGGTGGTCGAGCCGGAAGGTGTCGAGCAGTTCCGTGACCCGTTCGTCGATCGCGGCGGCGGGCATCCCGAGCGCGGCGGGCCCGGCGGCCAGTTCCTCGCGGACCGAGGCGGCGATGAACTGGTGTTCGGGGTCTTGGAAGACGGTGCCGATGCGGGCGGCGAGCTCCCGACTGGACCAGGAGTGCGGCGCGGGATCGGTCGGAGCCCCCTTCGTTCCGAGGAGGTCCGAGCTGGCTTCGAGCGTTCCGCCAGCGGGACGGAGGAGTCCCGCCAGGGTGAGGCCGAGCGTGCTCTTGCCCACGCCGTTCGGCCCGGTGACGGCGAGCACCTCGCCGCTCCGGACCTCGAGGTCGATGTCGTGTCCGATGTGTTGCATCCGGTCGCTGCCGCGCCGTTTCCCGGTTCGGCCGGCGCTCCGGCTTGCGTTGCGGCCGGGGCTCCGGCTCGTCGCGAGGCCCATCGCCCGGAGCAGCAGCGTCCCACCGGCGGCGAGTGGGGCCTGCCGTTCGCCCTCACCCGCGCCGAGCGGGCGAGATGCCGGGGTCGCGCGGGCGGGCGGTCCTGGTGTTCCGCCCGCGCGCGACGGGCGAGCATCGTCGGGGTCGGGGTCGACGCCGACGCCGGCGCCGACGCCGAGTGGGCGGAACTCCCCCGCCCCAGTCGTCTGCAGCCCTGGTGTTCCGCCCGCTCGCGCAGCGCCGGGCAGGGCCGGACCACGGGGGTCAGCGTCGGGCAGGGCAGCGCCACGGAGTGCAGCAGCGCGGAGGGCGTCGCGGCCCGCGCTCCGAGCCGAACCGCGGGTGGGCTCAGATCCCGGGACCCACACGCCGCCACGTTCGAGCGCGTCGGCGTGCTCGGCGAGCACGACGTCGGGCGCCCCGTCGGCGACGACTCCGCCACCTTGCTCGAGGAGCACCAGCCGGTCGACCAGGTCGAGCCAGGTGCCGATGCGGTGCTCGACGACCAGGAGCGTGGCCCCGGTGTCGTCGAGCAGGGCTCGGACGGCGTCGTGGACCTGCACGACACCGTTCGGGTCGAGGTTCGCGCACGGCTCGTCGAGCACCAGCGCACCCGGCCGCATCGCGAGGACACCCGCGAGCGCCAACCGCTGTCGCTGACCGCCGGACAGCCTCGTGGTGGAGCGGTCGAGCGGCAGGTCGAGTCCGACGACGTCGAGCGCATGGCGCACCCGGAGCCAGATGTCGCTGCGCTCGACACCCAGGTTCTCGCATCCGAAGGCCACGTCGTCGCCGATCCGGGACATCACGGTGTGGGCCTCGGGATCTTGCATGACGAGGCCGACCCGCCCGCGGACGGACACGGGTGCGACTCCGTCGACGAGGACCGTCCCCTCGACTGCTGCTGCCGTGTCGTCCGCATCATCCGGATCATCGGCGAGCACACCTGCCGCGGCGCGGAGGAGCGTCGACTTCCCGGCACCGGACGGCCCGACGACGGCGACGCGCTCACCGGGTTCGATGACCAGGTCGACGCCGCGGACGGCCCAGGTGCGCCGCTCGGGATAGCGCCAGCCCCAGCCGGAGAAGGCGATCCGAGCGGGGACGGTCGTCACGCTGCGGAGGCTCGAGGTCGCCGCCCGTGCTCCCGTCCGGCCGCGAAGGACGACAGCACGCCGGTGCGGGCGAGGGCGCGGACGAGCAGCCAGGACCCGAGACCGGAGATGACGACGCCCGAGATGATCGCGCAGATGACGTACGTCACCTGGAACGCGACCGTCGCACCGGCGTAGTAGCGGAATGCGTCGTTCAGGCCGAGCGCGAGCCCGGTCGCAGCTCCGGCGAGCATCACCACCGGCAGCTTCCACACTCGGTAGAGGAACAGCGCGAGGACGATCTCGGCGCCGATGCCCTGCACCAGACCGGAGACCAGTGTCCCCCAACCCCACTGCGTGCCGAGCATCGCTTCGACCGAGGCCGCGACGATCTCGCCGAAGAGTGCGGCGCCGGGCTTCCGCACGACGATGGCGACGAGGGGCCCTGCGAGGAGCCAGACGCCGCCGACCAGGGCCTGCGAGCCCGGGAGCACCAGGCCGAGCCCGGCTCCGATCGGCTCGTAGGCGACGTCCCAGAGCTTGAAGACGACGCCGACGGCCACCGCGAGGACCGCGGCGACGACGATGTCGACGACCCGCCAGCGCAGCGAGCGCTTCACGACCGGACGTTCGGTGGACGTTGTGGTGGGTGCACCAGTGGACATCGCGATGACTCCTCCCTGCGCCGGCATGATCCGGATCAGGTTCGACGGTCGGAGCGCGGTTCGCTCCCTCTCAGCCCGCTCTGGCGGACTCCCGTGTGTGTCTAAGCAGTGTACCCACCGGACACGGGGGGCGGGGGGGGGGGGGGCCCGCCCGGGGGCGCCGGGGGCGGCGGCGGGGCGGCGTGGGGGCCGGGGGGGGCTGGTCCGCCACTCCGG
>NZ_JARUXD010000084.1:0-13141 GCF_030433875.1 Curtobacterium sp. PsM8
CCCCCCCCCCCCCCCCCCCCCCCCGCCCCCCCCCCCCGCCCCCCCCCCCCCCCCCTCTCTGCGTCGTCGGGTGTGTCAGAACACCCTTCGGTCGGGCTGACAGGATTTGAACCTGCGACCCCTTGACCCCCAGTCAAGTGCGCTACCAAGCTGCGCTACAGCCCGCGAGCCCCGGAGGACCCAGACCCCGTCTCCACCAGGGAGACCGCGAGCCCCGCCCCACACCCGACCGAGCGTGGAGCAGCCCGTCAAGCATAGCGGAAGCGCGAGCCCCACCGCGCCACGAGACCGGACCCGGGCGCGTCACCCCCGCAGGTGCATCGGCTGGACGATCCGGCGCTCCCGCGACAGCCACGGCAGCGCGAACCCGGCGAGCAGCGCCCCGAGCCCGTCCGCTGCCAGGTCCCCGATCGTGTCGTCGTAGCCGACGACGATCGTGTCGTCGACGAAGTTGTGACCGAGCCACTCGCCGATCTCCCACACGGAGCCGACCGCCATCCCCGCGGCGAGCGCCACGAGGGCGGAGAGCAGCACGCCGGCACGTGGGGCCGACGCGACGACGCCGAGGTCCGAGGCGATCACGACGAGCAGCGCCGCGAGCAGCCCGACCAGGATGACGTGGACGAGCTTGTCCCAGAGGAACACGGTCGTGTACCAGTCGAGCGCACTGCTCCACGCGGCGACCAGGCAGAGCAGCACGACCATCGTGTCGAACGTCGGCCGCAGCCCGAGCATGCGCGGGACGACGGCGCCGAGCAGCGCGAGCGACATCACGGCGAACGCCACACCGCCCCACACGGCCGTGGCGACGGGCACACTGACGAGCGTCAGGACCCGCAGGACGTCGGCAGCCCAGACGGCACCGTGCGGCCGACGCAGGAACGTCGTCCCCAGGGTCGCGATCACGCGGTGGTCCCGAAGGACAGCACGGCGTGCACGGCGAGGTGGTCGGACGGCCACACTCCCCCGGGTCGCCGGGTGGAGACGGCGACGCGGGACACGTCGGCGTCCTCGGTGGCGAGCACGCCGTCGATGCGCGGCTTGTCGGCACGCGGCTCCCGGTAGGCGGCGTACGTGCCGAGTTCCGCGGTCTCCTGCAGGGAGGCCCGCCCCCAGGTGTCGGGGACGCCCACCTCCGCCAGTGCTCGCCAGGGCGCCGACCCGGCGGGCGCGTTCCAGTCCGCCATCACGACGGCGGGCAGGCCGGACTGGGCGACGATCCGGCCGAGGAGCTGCGCCGAGCGGAGGCGTGCCCAGGGCGATGCGACGTCGAGGTGGGTGGCGAGTGCGAGGAAGCGACGACCGGTGGCGTGGTCGTCGAGAACCGCACCGACGGCATGCCGTGGGAACGCGGTCGCCCACGAGCGGGAGCCGGGGCGGAGCGGTGTGCGGGACATCGCCCAGGACCGGCGCTCGACGACGGAGCAGCGCTCGGTGTCGACCAGGAGCCCGACGGCCTCGCCGTCGCCGTACCGATCGCGTCCGAGCAGCAGAGCTTCCCAGCGCGACCCGATGCCGGTGGCGAGGTCGACCGCCTGGGGGCGGAGGGCCTCCTGGACGGCGAGGACGGTGGGCTCTTCGGAGGCGACGAGCGCGACGACGGCGTCCCGGCGGTGCTCCCACGAGTCCGGGTGCCCGGCAGGTCGGGGCACGCTCCGGCGCAGGTTGAGGGTCATGCAGTGCAGGTCGGGAGTCGCCACCGGCCCGATGATCGGTCGGTCGTCGGCCTGTCGGTGCATGCTCCCGTTCTACGAGCCGGCACGGATGCGGTTCTCAGGGTGACGACCGCTCGGCTCCTAGGGTGGGCCGATGCGTTCTCGTCCTGCCCGTTCCCTGCTCGCACTCGCTGTGGCCGGTCTCGTGCTCGGGGTGGCCGCCTGTTCGGGTGCCACGCCGGCCCCGCGCCCGACGCTGGCCCGCGCTGCGTCGGACGCCGTGACGATGGTGGCGCAGGAGTCGGCCGCAGAGCGGTCGGTCCGGGCGAGTCGCGCCCTGTTCCGGTCCGCTCCCGGTGCCGTCGTCGCACCGGCCGGGGATGCCGACGCCGTGCGGAAGGCGGCGAGCGCCGCGGTCCGCGCGCACGTGCCGGCCCTGCTCGTCGACTCCGGCTCGACGGCGTCGACGAAGGCCGTGACCGGTGAGCTCGATCGGCTCGGCGCGTCCTGGTACCAGGCGGTCGGGAGCGTGACCCTCGACACGAAGGCGCCGGAGCGGGACGCACCGGAGGCGGGCCAGCGGGCGGAGGCGGGGCGGGCCTCCCGGCAGACCGTGCTCGTCGCGGATCGGTCGGCCGACGCTGCCGCGGTGGCGACCGCCCGGGCTGCCGGCGCTCAGTTGGTGGAGATGCCCTCGGGCGTGTCGGACCCGGCTGCATCGGGGTCGGTCGTCCGGGCGATGCACCGGGCTGCGGGCCATCCGACGCTGCTGCTCGGGGCGTCCTTCGCGGACCTCGGGGACCCGGAGTGGGTGGTGCGGGCGGCGCAGACGGGGTACCGGATCGGCTCGGGCGGGCAGCGGCCGTTCGACGGACACCGGTACACGGCCCTGTACGGCGCGCCCGGGGCACCGGTGCTCGGCGTCCTCGGCGAGCAGAACCCGGCGGCGAGTGTCGAGCGGGCCCGGAAGCTGGCGGCGGAGTACCGCGGCCTGTCGGACGTGCCGGTGACGCCCGCGTTCGAGGTGATCGCGACGGTCGCCGCGGGCGAGGCCGGGGACGACGGCGACTACTCGCGGGAGCTCCCGGTGTCGACCCTCGAGCCGTACGTCGATGCCGCGCACCGGGCGGGCATGCCGACGATCATCGACCTGCAGCCAGGGCGGAGCGACTTCCTGTCGCAGGCGAAGCGGTACGAGTCGCTGCTGCAGCGTCCGGACGTGTGGCTGGCGCTCGACCCCGAGTGGCGGCTCGGCCCGGACCAGGTGCCGCTCCAGCAGATCGGGACGGTCAGCGCCGCAGAGGTGAACGGCGTGTCGAAGTGGCTCGCCGGGCTCGTCCGACGCGAGGGGCTGCCGCCGAAGGCACTCGTCCTGCACCAGTTCCGGTCCTCGATGGTGTCCGATCGCGGTTCGCTGGCGTCCCACCCGGAGCTCGACCTGCTCGTGCACGTCGACGGGCAGGGATCGCAGCCGGACAAGCAGGCGACGTGGAAGGCGCTGCACGCCGGCGGGCCGGACGGACTGCACTGGGGCTGGAAGAACTTCTACGACGAGGACACGCCGATGCTCACGCCGGAACAGACCATGTCCGAGGTGCGGCCGACGCCGTCGCTGGTCACCTACCAGTGAGCGAGCGCGGGTTCTCCACAGCAGGAAGGCCCCTGGCCGGGTTCGTCGGTCGGTCCTGACAGCATGGGGGCATGAGTTCACCTGCTGCCTCCCCCGTCCCGCCGTCCGCTGCCGTCGCGGCCGAGGCGCAGGAGGCTCTGCAGGCGCTGACGGGTCGGGTCGACGCGGTCTTCCACCCCGGGCAGCTCGAAGCCATCTCCGCGCTGGTCGAGCACCGGCAGCGGGCGCTCGTCGTGCAGCGCACCGGGTGGGGCAAGTCCGCCGTGTACTTCCTCGCCACCCTGCTGCTCCGTCGTCGGGGCGGCGGGCCGACCGTCCTGGTGTCACCGCTGCTCGCCCTGATGCGCGACCAGGTCGCCGCCGCGGCCCGGGCCGGGGTCCGAGCGGTGTCGATCAACTCCGCGAACGCCCACGAGTGGACCGAGACCCAGGCCGCCCTCGCCCGTGACGAGGTCGACGTGCTGCTGGTCTCCCCCGAGCGGCTGAACAACCCGAAGTTCCGCGACGAACAGCTACCGGCGCTGATCGGACGGATGGGCATGCTCGTCGTCGACGAAGCCCACTGCATCTCCGACTGGGGCCACGACTTCCGACCGGACTACCGACGTCTCGCCGAGCTCATCCGGTCCCTGCCGCACGGCGTGCCCGTCCTCGCGACCACGGCGACCGCGAACGAGCGCGTGGTCGAGGACGTGGCCGAACAGCTGACCGCCGGGCCCGAGGACCCGGTGTTCACCATCCGCGGCTCGCTCGCCCGCGCCTCGCTGCGGCTCGGGGTGCTGACGCTGCCCGACGCCCGCGCCCGTCTCGGCTGGCTGCTCGCCCACCTCGGCGACCTGCCCGGTAGCGGCATCATCTACACGCTCACCGTCTCGGCGGCCGAGGACATTGCCCGGCTCCTCCGCGAGTCCGGGTACGCCGTCCGCGCCTACACCGGCCGGACCGACAACGACGAACGCGAGCAGCTCGAAGGGCAGCTGAAGAACAACGAGCTGAAGGCGCTCGTGGCGACCAGTGCGCTGGGCATGGGGTTCGACAAGCCCGACCTGGGGTTCGTCGTCCACATCGGCGCGCCGTCCTCCCCCGTCGCGTACTACCAGCAGATCGGTCGTGCCGGGCGTGCCACGGACAACGCCGACGTGCTGCTGCTGCCGGGGCGTGAGGACCAGGAGATCTGGCAGTACTTCGCCAGCGCCTCGATGCCGACCGAGTCCCGCGCCTCTGCCGTGCTCGGAGCGCTCTCCACCGACAGCGCCATGTCGACCGTCGCGCTGGAAGGGCTCGTCGACATCAAGCGGTCGACGCTGGAACTGCTCCTCAAGGTGCTCGACGTCGACGGCGCCGTCCGTCGGGTCGGTGGCGGCTGGGTCGCCACCGGTCGTCCGTGGCAGTACGACGCCGCACGCTACGAGCGGGTCGCCGCTGCCCGCGCTGCCGAGGCCGCGTCGATGCTCACCTACGAGTCGACCAGTGCGTGCCGGATGCAGTTGCTTCAACAGGACCTGGACGACCCCACCGCCGAACCCTGCGGGCGGTGCGACAACTGCGCCGGTGCCTGGTACCCGACCGACGTGTCGGACGCCGACCGCACGGGGGCCGCGAACGCCCTCGACCAGGTCGGCGTCGAGATCGCCCCGCGTGCGCAGTGGCCCTCGGGCATGGCGTCGCTCGGCGTCGCCGTGAAGGGCAAGATCCCGGCCGGCGAACTCGTCGCCCCGGGTCGTGCCGTCGCCCGACTGACCGACCTCGGCTGGGGTGGGCCGCTCCGCGCTCTGTTCGCGAACGCCACCCCGGATGCACCGGTGTCCCGCGAACTCGTCGACGGGTGCGTCCGCGCACTCAAGGACTGGCCGTGGGAGATCCGGCCGACCGGGGTCGTCGCGATGTCCTCACGCTCCCGGCCGCAGCTCGTCGCGTCGCTCGCCCAGGCGCTGTCCTCGATCGGCCGGCTGCAGCACCTCGGCACCCTCGAGCGCGACGGGGGAACACCGCGTGGCGACGGTGCGACGAACAGCGCCTACCGACTGTCGGGCGTCTGGGACACCTTCGTCGTCGGACCGGAACTCGCGGCTGCACTACAGGCGCACGAGGGGCCGGTCCTGCTCGTCGACGACCTGGTCGACAGCCGGTGGACGATGACGGTGGCGGGGCGGGAACTCCGACGGGCCGGAGCCTCGGCCGTGTTGCCGTTCGCCCTCGCCACCGTCGCCTGACGGCCGGCGGCTGAGCCTCAGGCGGCCGACCCGATCGCGTCGAGTTCGGCGACGGCGTCGTCCGGCAGCGCGAACCCGGCCGACGCGACGTTGTCCCGCAGGTGGTCGACCGACGACGTCCCCGGGATCAGCAAAATGTTCGGGGAGCGCTGGAGCAGCCAGGACAGCGCCACCGTCAGGCGCGACACCTCCAGGCGTTCCGCGACCCGGTCGAGCGCGCCGGACTGGATCGGCGAGAACCCACCGAGCGGGAAGTACGGCACGTACGCGATCCCCTGTGACGCGGTGAGGTCGACGAGGGCGTCGTCCTCACGTCGGGCGACGTTGTACATGTTCTGCACGCAGACGATCGGCGCGTAGCTCTGCGCCTCCGCGAGCTGCTCCGCGCTGACGGTCGACAGCCCGATGTGGCGGACGAGCCCCTCCTCCTGCAGGCGGGCGAGCGCCTCCACCTGCGGGGCGATCGAGCCGGACTGCGGGGCGTCGAACCCACCCATCCGGATGTTCACGACCTCGAGCTGCTCGAGCCCGAGGGTGCGGAGGTTGTCGTGCACCTGCGCCACCAGGTCGTCGGGCTGCCGTGTCGGCACCCAGTTGCCCTTGGCGTCCCGCACGGAGCCGACCTTCGTGACGAGGTGCACGTCGTCCCCGTAGGGCGCGAGCGCTTCGCGGATGAGTTCGTTCGTGACGTGCGGGCCGTAGAACTCGGCGGTGTCGATGTGGGTGATGCCGAGCTCGACGACGGTCCGGAGCACCCGGAGCGCCTCGTCGCGGTCGGCGGGAGGACCGAACACGTTCGGTCCGGCGAGCTGCATGGCGCCGTACCCGACGCGGGTGAGTTCGAGGTCGTCGGCGAGGCGGAACGTGCCGCCGGGGAGCGATGTCGTGGTCATGGACCCCACGATGCTCCTCGGTGCTGCATCTGCCTGGGGCCTACGGTTGCCGGCGCACCGGCTTCGGGAACGTGAGCCGCATGTGGTCGCTCGTCAGCACGTCGCCGATCCCCACCATCAGGACCGAGAACACGATCTGCTCGATGACCATCCAGAACGGGTAGAGGCCCGGGATCGCCGCGATCACCAGTGTCACGATCGGGAAGATCCGGCTGAACAGCCGCAACCGCTGGTACGCCCAGTAGTAGCCGAGCTGCGCCCGCCACGCGAACACGTAGAGCGTCAGGGTGATGAGCAGCACCACCGTCGCCCGGAACCAGACCGCCCACGGCACCGTCTCTCCGGCGCGGGTCAGCAGCACGGCGACGACGATCGCGGTCAGGCCGACGACGGTCTCGGCGACGAGCAGCCACCGGATCCACCGGAACGAGCGGACCGTGTCGGGGTGGGCGAGCATGTCCTCGCGGATGACGTAGCCGCCCTGCCGGCCGCCGGCCAGGCGGTCCAGGCGGAGCCGGTTCCACGCCCGGTCAGCGGTCGCTGCCAGGCCGGAGGGTCGCTGCGTCACCGTCCCATGGTGCCGCATCCGGCGGGGCGGCGCTGCCACGGGCCTCCCGGACGGCTGAGAGTCCCGCCGGTTCACCGGCCCGACGCCGGTCCGGCCCGACGACGGTCCGGCACGACGCCGGTCCGGCACGACGCCGGTCCGGCACGACGCCGGTCCGGCACGACGACCGACGTCGGCCCGTCTCCCCGGCCGCCGGTCCGGTCGGCCGGGAGGCACGCCCTCCCCCGCCACACCTCCTCAGGTCAGAAGACGGGCAGGAGCTCGGCGCCGCCGAGCAGGTCTCCGGTGTCGGCATCGACGAGCAGCACGGAGTGCACCATGGGCGGCAGGTCCTGCGGGTCGACGATGACGAGCACAGTGTGTTCACCGTCCGGGGTGAAGGTGCCGAAGTCGGCGGGGACGTCGTCGCCGGTCCACTGCGCCCGTTCGCTGCCGATGACGTCGCCCGAGGACAGCTCCACTCGCACTGCGCCGACGTGCGGCCGTGGCGAGGCAGTCGACCCGGGCTTCACCGACCCGGTGGGTGCGGGGCTCGCCGTCACCTGCACGCCGGTGAGGACGACCTGGACGACCTGCTCCCCGACGACCTCGAGCCGGACGTTCCCGCGGACCTCGCCGCGGATCGGGACGAGATCCCCCGCGATCGGCAGGGCGCGTCGCCACCAGGAACCGACGGCCTGTGCCGCGTCGACCGGGAGCCCGGTCGCGGCGTCCACCACGCTCGTCGTGCCGGTCGCGTCCGGCGTCGGCTCGTCCGGGATGAACCCGTGCCCGATCGACATCCCAGCGTCGTCCGCGATCCCCGCATCGTCGGCGTCCGATGACGGATCAGGAGCCGAGGCGGACGGGGAGCCGTCCGGGGCGGACCACTGCGCGACCGCACCGACGGCGACCACGACGAGCAGCACGAGCCCGGCCACGAGGGGCCATCGACGTCGTGACGTCGATCGCTCCCCTCGTGGCGCGGACATGACCGATCAGCGCTTCCGGCGCTCGCGCACTCGCATGTTGACCACGATCGGCGTGCCGTCGAAGCCCCACACCTCGCGGAGACGTCGGGTGATGAACCGTCGGTACTGCGGGTCGAGGAACGCCGAGGTGAACAGCACGAACGTCGGCGGCTGGCTCGACGCCTGCGTGGCGAACAGGATGCGGGGCTGCTTGCCGCCGCGGACCGGGTGCGGGTGCTCCTGGACCAGTTCGGCGACGAAGGCGTTGACCTTGCCGGTCGGGATGCGGGTGTCCCACGACTCGAGAGCGGTCTCGAGGGCGGGCACGAGCTTCTCGAGGTGGCGGCCGGTGCGGGCGGAGATGTTCACGCGCGGGGCCCAGGCGACGTGCGCCAGGTCCTGCTCGATCTCGCGCTCGAGGTAGCGGCGGCGCTCGTCGTCCAGCAGGTCCCACTTGTTGTAGGCCAGGACCAGGGCACGACCGGACTCGAGGACCAGGTCGATGATGCGGAGGTCCTGCACGGACACCGGCTCGGTGACGTCGAGGACGACGACCGCGACCTCGGCCTTCTCGAGTGCGGCGGTGGTGCGCAGCGAGGCGTAGAAGTCGGCACCCTGCTGCAGGTGCACGCGCTTCCGGATGCCGGCGGTGTCGACGAAGCGCCAGGTCTTGCCACCGAGTTCGATCTGCTCGTCCACCGGGTCACGGGTCGTGCCCGCGAGCTCGTTGACGACCACGCGCTCTTCACCGGCGGCCTTGTTGAGCAGCGAGCTCTTGCCGACGTTCGGGCGGCCGAGGATGGCGACGCGACGGGGTCCGCCGATCTCCTGCTTGGCGACCGCGGACACGTCCGGCAGCGTCGAGATGATGAGGTCGAGGAGGTCCGCGACGCCACGGCCGTGCAGGGCCGACACCGGGTGCGGCTCGCCCAGACCGAGGTTCCAGAGCGAGTACGCCTCGAGGTCGCGGCGCTCGTCGTCGGACTTGTTCGCCGCGACGATGACCGGACGGTCGGTGCCGCGCAGCATCTTGACGACGTGCTCGTCGGTGGCGGTGATGCCGACCGTGACGTCGACGACGAACAGCACCGCGTCGGCGAGGTCGATCGCGACCTCGGCCTGGGCGGCGACCGAGGCGTTGATGCCCTTGGCGTCGGGCTCCCACCCGCCGGTGTCGACGATGGTGAAGCGCTTGTCGTTCCACTCGGCCTTGTAGCTGACGCGGTCGCGGGTGACACCGGGGGTGTCCTGCACGACGGCTTCGCGGCGGCCGAGGATGCGGTTCACGAGCTGCGACTTGCCGACGTTCGGGCGGCCGACGATCGCGAGCACCGGCAGTGCCGGCAGGTACGCGACCCCGTCGACACCGAGCTTGCCGGCTTCGAGGAGCGCGAGGTCCTCGTCGTCCAGGTCGTACTCGTCCAGGCCGACGCGGAGCGCGCTTGCACGCTGGTCCGCTTCGGCGTCGTCGATGCCGGCGAGCCGCTCTCCGAGCGAGTCGTCGTACTCGGGGAAGTCGTCGTCGCTTCGGTCGTCCAGCTGCGCCATGGTGGTTTCCTTGCCGGCGGCCGGTGGGCCGCGTGTTCGTGGTTCAGGTGCGGCCGTGTGGCCGGGTTGCTGTCAGTTCGTGGCCGAGCGGGCCAGGTCGACCACCGCCTGCACGGTCTGGTCGAAGTCGAGGTCGGTGGAGTCGAGGGTGGTGACGCCGTCGGCGGCGTTCATGAAGTCGACGACCTTCGCATCGGCAGCGTCCCGACGGGCGAGGGCAGCCGAGGTCTCTTCGGCCGACTGGGTCGTGACCTCTGCCGACCGACGTGCCATCCTAACGGATTCGTCGGCCGTCAACAGGATCCGGACTTCGGCGTCGGGTGCGACCACCGTCGTGATGTCGCGTCCTTCGGTGATGATGCCCTGTCCCTCGGCCATCCGCATGACCTGGCGGAACAGCGAGACGAGCTTGGCCCGGACCTCCGGCAGCTTCGCGATGTGCGCCACCGCGGCGGTGACGTCGGGGGTGCGGATGGCGTCCGTGACGTCGACACCGCCGACCCGCACGAAGTAGTCGTCGGGGTCGGTACCGATGGCGTAGTCGAACGAGTCGAAGGCGGCGACGACCGCTGCGGGGTCGTCCAGGTCGACGTCCTGCTGCAGTGCGTGCCAGGCGAGTGCGCGGTAGGCGGCACCGGTGTCCTGGTAGCCGAAGCCGAGCGCGCGAGCAGCGGCACGGGACACGCTGGACTTGCCGCTGCCGGCGGGACCGTCGACGGCGATGACGAACTTGGCCACGAAGGCGCCCGCGGGCAGTCCGGCCGGCATCGGGTCGCGCGTCGAACCGAGTTCGCCGCCGCCCTGTCCGCCCGGGCCGCCGGTGACGTCGCCGCCGCCGAGGGGTCCGGGCTGGTCGGCCGGCGTCGGCAGACCGGAGTCGGGGGCGTCCGGGCCGCCGGTGACGCCGGACTCGAGCGTGGTGTCGTTGTCGTTCAGGCCCATGCTGCTGCGATCCTCCATCCGCGACCTTCGAGTTCCTCGACGAGTCGCTGTTCGTGCTCCGGGACGACCGACACCTCGACGATGCCGATCTGCGCTCCGGGCGAGTGCTCGAGGCGCAGGTCCTCGAGGTTGATGCCGAGTTCCCCGATGGTGGTGAGGAGTTCGGCGAACTGCCCGGGTCGGTCGTCGATCAGGACGACGACCTGGGCGAAACGTGCGGTGGACCCGTGCTTGCCGGGCAGTCGCTCGACGCCGCGGTTGCCCGACGCCATCGTCTCGGCGATGGCGCGCGGGGACCCGGCCGCTGCGGGGTCGGCGAGGGCGGTGAGCACCCGGTCGAGTTCGTCGCGGAGGTCCGCGAGCACCGGGCGGATGTGTTCCGCGTTGGCACCGATGATCTGCACCCAGAGGCCCGGGTCACTCGCGGCGATGCGCGTGACGTCGCGGACACCACCGCCGGCCAGGCCGAGGGCTTCGCCGGGGGCGTCCCGCAGGCGCGAGGCCATCAGCGTGGCGACGAGCTGCGGCGCGTGGGAGACCACGGCGACCGCGCGGTCGTGCGACTCGGGGTCCATCGGGACGACGGTCGCACCGAGGTCGAGGGCCAGGTGTTCGACCACGGCTGCACGCTGGTGGCTGATGTCGTCGTGGCCGGCGATGACCCATGGGCGCCCGATGAACAGGTCGGCCCGTGCGGCGGTCGGACCACTGCGTTCGCGGCCGGCCATCGGGTGCGAGCCGATGTACCGCGAGATGTCCGCACCGACGGCGCGGAGTCGGTCGAGCGGCCCGGACTTGACGCTGGCGACGTCGGTGACGACGGCGTTCGGGTGGTTGCGGAGTTCACGCTCCACGACCGTCGCGGTGACGTCCGGCGGCACGGCGACCACGATCAGTTCCGGTTCGTCCCCCGCTGCCGGCGGCCGTCCGGCGCCGTAGTCGACGGCGAGCGCCAGCGCGGCCGGGGAGACGTCGTCGAGGACGACCTCCACCCCCTTGTCGCGCAGGGCAAGGCCGATCGAGGCACCGAGCAGTCCGGTCCCGACGATCCGCACCGGTCCGCGCACACGGCGGTCGATGTGAGCGCGCGACGGAGGTCCGTCGGTCGCGGTCGTGCTGGCGTCGGTCACCCGGCAAGCCTATCGAGCGCAGGTGCCGGGCAGCAGGACGGCGCCGGGCCTGTGGAGAAGTCTCCACCAGGTCCGGCGCCGTCCGTGTCGCGGTCAGACCGCGACGATCGACCCGCTCGTCAGTCCGTGCTCTCCGCGTCGTCGTCGCCGGTGCGGGTGTCCGCGGTCCGGGCGATGCCGAGCAGCTTGCCGAGCTCGACCGTGGTCAGCTCGCGCACCTCGCCCGGCGCCAGGCTGCCGAGCTGCAGCGGTCCGAACGACCGACGCACGAGCTCGAGGACCGGGTGTCCGACCGCTTCGAGCATGCGGCGCACGATCCGGTTGCGGCCGGAGTGCAGCGTGATCTCGACGAGCGACTCCCCGCGCGAGGACTCGAGCAGCCGCGCCTTGTCGGCGGCGATCTGGCCGTCCTCCAGCTCGATGCCCTCGAGCAGCATCTGCAGCGTCGAGGGGACCATGTTGCCGTCGACCTTCGCGACGTAGGTCTTCGTCACGCCGAACGACGGGTGCGCCAGGACGTGGGCGAGCCCGCCGTCGTTGGTCAGGATGAGCAGCCCGGCGGTGTCGAAGTCGAGTCGGCCGACGTTGAACAGGCGCTCCTCGAACTGGTCGACGTACTGCGACAGGTCGGGACGGTCGTGCTCGTCCTGCATGCTCGAGACCACACCGGTCGGCTTGTTGAGGACCACGTACCGCCGGGAGGTGTCGGTCTGCACCGGCACCCCGTCGACCGCGACCTCGTCGGTGTCCGGGTCGACGCGACGGCCGAGCATGTCGGCGACCTCGCCGTTCACGGTCACGCGGCCCTCGGAGATCAGGTTCTCCGCGACTCGACGGCTCGCAACACCGGCAGCGGCGATCACCTTCTGCAGGCGCTCACCGCCTTCCTGGAGGTCCGGCTCGCCCCCGGCGGTCGTCGTCCCGTCCGCCGGGTCCCAGTCGGGGATGATCGGGCGTTCGGGCGTGCCCTCGGCGGGGCGCCCGGCGTCGTCGCGCTCCCCGGCCGGGAGGGGCGTCGTCCGCTTGCGTGCGGGGTCGTTGCGCGGGCTCGTCGTGCCACCGACGTAGCGGCGGCCGTTGTGCCACACGCTGCTCGGGGCACCGTCCGGGCTGCGACGGTCCTCGCGGCGGGGGTCGGCACCGCGCTCGGCGCCACGGTCGTCCGGACGACGGGAGGCCCCGCGGTCGTCACGCCCGCGGTACCCGCCGCGCTGGTCGTCACGGCCACCGCGGTCGTCACGGCCACCGCGGGAATCGCGTCCCTGGTACCCGCCGCGCTGCTCGTCGCGGCCACCACGGGAGTCACGCCCCTGGTACCCACCACGGTCATCGCGTCCACCGGTCCGGCTGTCACCGATCCGGCTGTCACTGGTCCGGCGGTCGCCGGCGTCGTCGCGGCGCACGAAGCGGCCACGGTCGTCGTCACGGCTCACGAAGCCGCCACGGTCGTCGCTCCGTCGGTCGGCGCCGCGCGTGTCGCGCTCGGGACGTCCGCGGTACCCACCGGCAGCGCGGTCGTCGTTGCCGCGGTACCCACCGGAAGAACGGTCGTCACGCCCGCGGTACCCACCACTGCTGCGGTCGTCGCCGCCACGGTACCCACCGGTCGGAC
>NZ_JARUXD010000085.1:0-13082 GCF_030433875.1 Curtobacterium sp. PsM8
GCCCGGGGTGGGGCTGCCCGGCTCGGGGGCCGTCCGGGCCGATGCGCTCAGCCGCGGTGCCGGTCTCCCCGAACCCCCGCCGACCCGGACGATCGTGCTCTGGTGCCCGGACTGGCCCGTCATCGCGGCTGCCCGGGCCGCCGGTGCACCGCCTGAGCAGCCGTTCGCCCTGATCGCGAAGGGCCTGGTCTTCGCGAGCTCCGCCTCGGCACGCCAGGTCGGGGTGGTGCGTGGTCTGCGGGTCCGCGAAGCGCAGGCGCGCTGCACCGACCTCGTCACGCAGCCCTACGACGACGCCCTCGACCACCGAGCCTTCGAACCGGTCATCCGCGCGATCGAGGCCGCCGCACCCGGGGTCGAGGTCCTGCGCCCCGGGACGATCGCGCTCCGTGCCCGCGGACCGGCGCGCTACCACGGTGGTGAGCGGGCAGCGGCGACGATCCTGGCCGGCATCGCCGCCGACCACGGGGCCCCCGGTGTGCGAGCCGGTGTGGCGGACACCCCGTTCGCGGCGGAGCAGGCAGCCCGGGCACGGCCGACCCGCCCGGGGGAGCGCGTCCGGATGGTGCCGGTCGGCGGATCGGGTTCGTTCCTCGCCCCGCTGCCGCTCGGTGTGCTCGGCGACCCCGACCTGGCGATGGTGCTCGGGCGCCTCGGCCTGACGACGCTCGGCGACTTCGCCGCGCTCACCGACGAACAGGTGCGCGACCGCTTCGGCGTGCCCGGGGCGTTCCTGCACCGGCTCGCCGGCGGCCGTGATCCGCGCGAGGTCTCCGCGCGGGACGTCCCGCCCGACCTCGAGGTCCAGGCGTCCTTCGAGCCGCCCCTCGACCGGGCCGACCAGATCGCGTTCGCCTTCCGCCGCTCCGCCGACGAGTTCGCGGCGAAGCTCCGGGCGGCGGGGCTCGTGGCGACGACCATCCGCGTGGGCATCGTCGACGAGCGGGACGTCCTGCTCGAACGGGTCTGGGCGCACCCGCGGTGGTTCGACGCCGCCGACGTGGTGGACCGGGTGCGCTGGCAGCTCGCGGGCGGGGTCGACCCCACCGGGCTCGAGGCGCCGGTCACCACGGTCGTGCTCGAACCGGTCGCGGTGGACGACCTGGCGAACCACGAGCGCGGGCTCTGGGGCTCCGGGCCGGACGAACGGGTCCACCACGGGCTGGCCCGCGTGCAGGGCATGGTCGGACACGACGGGGTCGTCACACCCCGCATCGGCGGTGGCCGCACCCTGGCCGAACGCATCGTGCTCGTGCCGTGGGGCGACGCCCCCGCCGGTGGCGAGCGCGCGCTGGCCGTGGTGCGGGACCGCCCGTGGCCCGGCAAGCTGCCGGGCCCGCCACCGGCGACGGTCCTCGAACGACCCCGCCCGGTGGACGTCGTGGCGGCGGACGGCGGGTCCGTGGACGTCGACGACCGCGGCACCCTGACCGGCGAACCCGAACGGTTCCGCTCCGACGGTGACCGCGGGGGGCGGTTCTCCGCCGTCACGGCCTGGGCCGGTCCCTGGCCGCTCGTCGTGCGTTGGTGGGAGTCCGGCGGGCGACGACTGCACCGGCTGCAGCTCGTGGACGACGACGGGCGGGCCTGGTACCTGGTCCTCGCCGACCGCCGCTGGTGGGCAGAGGCGATCGCGACGTGAAGGACGGTTCCTGATGGGGTACAACAACCCCCCGATCCCGTGGTCGCAGTTCGAGCGCGCCCTCTCGGACAAGCGCAGCCCCGGCACGACCCCCGAGGGCGACGGCGGTGACAGCCCGGCCTGGTCCCGGAAGCGCGCACCGTACCGGCCGACGGACCTCGCGACCCCGGACGCACCGCCGGCCGTCCCGTACGCCGAACTCCACGCGCACTCGACCTTCAGCTTCCTGGACGGCGCGAGCCCGCCGGAACACCTGCTGGAAGAGGCAGCACGCCTGGGCCTGCACGGACTGGCGATCACCGACCACGACGGCTTCTACGGGGCCGCCCGGATGGCTGAGGTCGCCGAGACGTACCCGAGCATCACCACCGTCTACGGCGCCGAACTGTCGCTCGGGCTCACCGAGCCGCAGAACGGCGTCCCCGACCCCGAGGGCTCGCACCTGCTGCTGCTGGCCGACGGGCAGGACGGGTACCACCGGATGGCCGGTGCGGTGACGGCCGCGCACCTCGCCGCGGGGTCCGAGAAGGGTCGGCCGCGGTACGACCTCGACGACCTGGCGGAACGCTCGGGCGGGCGGTGGCGGGTGCTCACCGGCTGTCGGAAGGGCAGCGTCCGCCAGGCCCTCGAACGCGGCGGTGAGAGCGCGGCCGAGCAGGCCCTCCGCGCGCTGCTGGACCGGTTCGGCACCGGCAACGTGGTCGTCGAGCTGTCAGACCACGGCGACCCGCTCGACAGCGCCCGGAACGACGTCCTCGCCCTCCTGGCCGACCGGCACGCGCTGCCCGTCGTGGCGACCGGCAACGTCCACTACGCCACCCCGGACCGGTTCCCGGTCGCGACCGCCCTCGCCGCGGTCCGGGCCCGCCGCAGTCTCGACGAGATCGACGGGTGGTTGCCCGCCGCCGACACCGCGCACCTGCGCTCCGGCGCCGAGATGGCCCGGCGGTTCGCGCGGTGGCCCGGTGCGGTCGAGCGGAGCGTGGAACTCGCCGACGAGCTCGGGTTCGCACTGCGGACGGCGAAGCCCGGTCTGCCCGACCTCGACGTGCCGGACGGGCACACCCCGATGAGCTGGCTGCGCGACCTCACCTGGCGTGGGGCCCGCCGGTTCTACCCGGGTGACGCCGACGGGGTCGACGCGCACAAACGGGAGCGCATCGAACGCGAACTGTCCGTCATCGAGGACAAGGGCTTCCCCGGGTACTTCCTCATCGTCCGCGACATGGTGCAGTTCGCCCGCAGCCGGGGGATCCTCTGCCAGGGGCGCGGGTCGGCGGCGAACTCGGCGGTCTGCTTCCTGCTCGAGATCACCGCCGTCGACTCGATCCGGTACGGCCTGCCGTTCGAACGGTTCCTGTCGTCGATGCGCGACGAGGAACCCGACATCGACGTGGACTTCGACTCCGACCGGCGTGAAGAGGTGATCCAGTACGTCTACGACAAGTACGGCCGGTTCAACGCCGCACAGGTCGCCAACGTCATCACCTACCGGCCGAAGGGCGCCGTGCGGGACATGGCGAAGGCACTCGGCCACAGCCCCGGGCAGCAGGACGCCTGGTCGAAGCAGGTCGAGCGGTGGGGCTCGGTCACCGAGAGCCAGGACCACGACATCCCGCAGCCCGTGGTCGACCTGGCCCAACAGGTGCTCGGTTTCCCGCGGCACCTCGGCATCCACTCGGGCGGCATGGTCCTGACCGACCGGCCCGTGGGCGAGGTCGTGCCGATCGAGCACGCCCGGATGGACGGCCGGACCGTGCTGCAGTGGGACAAGGACGACTGCGCCTACATGGGGCTCGTGAAGTTCGACATGCTCGGTCTCGGCATGCTCGCCGCACTGCAGTACTCGTTCGACCTGGCGGCGGACCACTGCGGGGAGCGGTGGGACATGCACTCCATCCCGAAGGAAGAGCAGGGCGTCTACGACCAGCTCTGCCGTGCGGACACCATCGGGGTGTTCCAGGTGGAGTCCCGCGCCCAGATGGGCACACTGCCGCGGCTGCTGCCCCGACGCTTCTACGACCTGGTCATCGAGGTGGCCCTGGTCCGTCCCGGGCCGATCCAGGGCGGCGCGGTCCACCCGTACATCCGGCGTCGGACCGGCGAGGAACCGGTGACGTACCTGCACCCGGCACTCGAACCGGTGCTGGAGCGGACGCTCGGGGTGCCGCTGTTCCAGGAGCAGCTCATGCAGATGGCGATCGCGGTCGGCAACTGCTCCGGGGACGACGCCGACCTGCTCCGCCGGGCGATGGGGTCCAAGCGCGGCCTCGAGAAGATCGACCGGCTGCGGGACAAGCTCTACCGGGGGATGGCGGAGAACGGCATCCACGGCGAGGACGCCGACACCATCTACGCCAAGATCCAGGCGTTCGCGAACTTCGGCTTCGCGGAGAGCCACTCGATCAGCTTCGCGCTCATCGTCTACGCCAGTGCGTGGATGCGCCTGCACTACCCGGGAGCCTTCCTGGCGGCACTGCTCCGGGCGCAGCCGATGGGCTTCTACTCACCCCAGACCCTCGTCGCCGATGCCCGGCGGCACGGCGTCAGTGTGCTGCGGCCGGACATCCTGCGGTCCGAGGTCGACGCCAGCCTCGAACCCGTCGAGGACCAGGACCGGCCCGGCGGCCCTGCCGGTCATGCTCCCGGCGGCTCTGCCGGTCATGCTCCCGGCGGGCTGGGGGACGCGTGCCTGGCGACGGAGCAGCCGCCGGTGCTGCCCTTCGACCGGGACGCCGCGGACGACACCGCCGCCCACCGTCGGGACGGCGCGTTCGCCGTGCGGCTCGGGCTGGCCGAGGTCGCCTCGCTCGGCCGACGCAGTGCCGAGCGCATCGTGGCCGAACGGCGGGCGAACGGCCCCTTCACCGACATGTCCGACCTGGCACGACGGGTCGGTCTGACGACGGCGCAGCTCGAGGCCCTCGCCGCCGCCGACGCGTTCGAGTCCCTGGGCATCGACCGTCGTGCCGGCATGTGGTCAGCGGCGCAGGCGGCGGCGGAGCGGGCCGACCAGCTGCCGGACACCCAGGTCGTCGTGCAGCCGCCGCTGTTCGGGCAGATGACGAGCGGGGACGTCCTGATCGCCGACATGTGGTCGACGGGGATGTCGACCGACGACCACCCGATGGGACACCTCCGGCAGGGGCTGTCGGACCGTGGGGTGCTCAGCGTCGAGGACACCCGGACGGCGGAGACCGGCCGGCGGGTCGAGGTCGGCGGCATCGTCACCCACCGGCAGCGTCCGGCGACGGCGTCGGGGATCACCTTCCTCAACGTCGAGGACGAGTCCGGACTGGTGAACGTCATCTGCAGCGTCGGCGTCTGGGGGAAGTACCGGCGAGTGGCACGTGAGTCGCCGGCGGTCGTCGTGCGGGGGATCCTCGAACGCTCACCGGACGGCGTGGTGAACCTGGTGGCGGACCGGATCGAGCACCTGCCCCTCGCGGTCCGGACCCGGTCCAGGGACTTCCAATGACCAGTCTTCCAGTGACCAGTCTTCCAGTGGCCAGCCGTGAAGTGACCAGCCGCCCAGTGACCCGGTTCGCCGAGGCGTGTCAGCGTGCCGGGCTCGGTGTGGTCCGCACCTCCGGGACACGGATGGTGACCTCGAGGCCGCCGGTGGGGAGGTTGCGGAGGGTGGCCGAGCCTCCCGCCCGTTCGGCGACGGCCCGGACGATCGCCAGTCCCAGGCCGGAGCCCCCCGGCATCGGGATGCCGGGGGCTGCGTCCGGGTCGCGACGGGACGTGCGGGCCTCGTCCGGCCGGGTGAAGCGGTCGAACGCGACGGGGACGAACGACTCGGGGACACCGGGGCCGTCGTCGGTGATCTGCAGGACCCCTTCGCCGGGTGTGGTCCGCCAGGTGACGACGACGCTGCCGCCGCGGGGGAGCGCGGCGACGGCGTTGCCGGCGGTGTTCGTGACGAGTTGCGCCATCCCGCCGGTGTCGAGCCGGTACTGCGGTTCCACCGTGCCGCCGCCGATGCCCGGGCCCGAGCCGCCGACCGCGACGGGTGGGTCGAGCTCGAAGTCGACGGTGACGTCCTTGGCGCTCGCGATGAGGCGGACGCGGTCGACGGCGGCCATCACCTCGTCGCCGAGGTCCGACCACGCGGTGGCCGTCTCCGTGGCGCCGTCGGCCGATCGGCGTTCCGACTCCTCGATGCGGGACAGGGTGAGCAGGTCGTTGGCGAGCCTCGAGAGCCGGGCGACGCTGGTCTTCGCCCGCTCGATGTGGGCGGCGAGGGCCTGGGCGTCGTCCCCGTCGAGCGAGGCCAGGTCGAGCTGGGTGGTGAGGATCGCGAGCGGGGTGCGCAGCTCGTGGCTGGCGTCGGACACCATCTGCCGTTCCCGCTCGGTGGCCTGGCGGGTGCGGGCGAGGAAGGCGTTCAGGGTCGTGGCGAGGGACGCCAGTTCGTCCTGGGCAGGGCCGACCGGCAACTCGGCGCGTTCCGGGGCGACGGAGAGTCGTTCGGCCTCGCGACGCATCCGGGTGACGGGACGCAGCGCGGTGGTCGCGAGCACCCAGGACGCGACACCGAAGGCCACCAGGATCGCCAGTCCGGTGACGGACAGCGTCGTGGTGAGGTCGTCGACGACGATCGCCTCGGCCTGGGAGTTGCGGGCGGCGACCACGGTCCAGCGGCCGGCCTGGTTGACGGGGTGCTCGATGACGACGCGGTACTCCGAGTCGCCCACGTCGATGACGGAGGTGCCGGCGGGGGTGGTGCGCAGGCTGCCCAGTGCCTGTTCGAGACGGCCGGGCATCGACGACAGGGTGATGTCACCCGTCGGCGAGACCACGGCGACGAACTGGGCGTTGCCGGGCGGCGAGAGGTTCGGGTCGCTGTCGACCTCGAGCGTGGCGACGTACGGGTCGGTGTCGGCGTCGAGCAGTGTCTCGGTGGCGCGTGCGACGACGCTGACGACCTGCAGCCGCATCACGAGCACGAGCAGCGCGATGACGACGGCTGCGATGACCGTCGACCCGATGGTGATGCGGAGGCGCAGCGACAGCGCGCCCACGGTCCACCGGGGCGGCCGCGCGGGTGCTGCCGCGTCCGACCGCGTCACGCGGTCGTCACGCGCCGATCAGGTCGAGCCGGTAGCCGCGACCCCGGACCGTGCTGATGGCGACGGTGGCCTCCTGCGCGACGAGCTTCTTGCGCAGGTAGGAGATGTACTGCTCGACGACGTTCGGGTCGACGTGCTGCGAGCCGTCCCAGACCTCTTCGAGGATCTTCGGCCGGTCCACGACGGTGCCGACCGAGCGGGCGAGCAGCCGGAGCAGCGCGAACTCGGTGGGGCTCATCGCGACTCGCTGGCCCTTGATGGACACGCGGCGGGCTTCGGAGTCGATGGAGACGTCGCCGACCTCGATGGTGCGGGGGGCGCCGACCGGCTCGCGACGACCGAGGGCGCGGAGCCGGGCGGTCAGTTCGGCGAACGCGAACGGCTTGGTGAGGTAGTCGTCGGCGCCGGCGTCGAGCCCGAAGACCCGGTCGTCGACGGCGTCGCGTGCGGTGACGAGCAGGATCCGGACCGGGTCCTCTCGCTCGCGGACACGTCGTGCGAGTTCGAACCCGGACATGCCGGGCATCATCACGTCCACCACGGCGATGTCGTACGCCTGCTCACCGAGGGCGATCAGCGCCTCGACGCCGTTCTCGACCGCGGTGACGCGGTACCCCTCTGCCGCGAGCCCGCGCTCCATGAGCGCGCGCATCTCGTCATCGTCCTCGACCACCAACAAGCGCATCTGGACCTCCTGCGACCCATCGTGGCACCGAACCGGCTCCGGCGGGCGGATCGGTACCCGCGAGGCCTGAACACCGTCACAGCAGATCCGAGCTCCGGCTGCGCCCTGTGGACAGGTCGAGACCCGTCGGTACTGGCCGATCGCATCGCGTTGCTATGCTCCGGCCCGGACGCTGTACCCGACAGACCGTCCTGTACTTGGGGGCACCATGCACGACCCGGACCATCCGGAGATCGTCCGCTTGCGCGCCGAACTCGACTCTGCCTGGAAGGGCGTCGTCGGCCTCGGCTCGCTCGACGGACCACATCGCGACCGCGTCGTCGCCGACCTGCACACCGCCGTGCCGGACGCAGCGGGGCGCGCTGCGCGGACCGCCGGCCGGGAGGCGGTGGTCGCCGAGATCCGCCGGTTCGCCGACCTCGACGTGGCCGGCTCCGACCCGTCCTGGCCGGCCGCCGGGGTGTGGGCGGACGTCCTCGAGACGGCACGCCAGGCAGCGTGCGGCATGGACGAACCGGTCCACTGAACCGTCGAACCGGTCTGCTGGCCCGTTCCGCGGCTCGGACCGCTCAGTCGTCCTCGCCGAGCAGTTCCTCGCGCACGCGTCGGACGTCCTCGAGCAGCGCCCCGATGAGCACCCAGTGTCGCGAGTTCGGCCGGACGACCGCGAGCGGCGCCGTCAGCGCGTGCTCGACCGCGGTCTCCTCCGGACCCTCGGCGAGCTCACCCGGCGTCAACCGTGTGGACTCGACCTGGGCCCCGAGGCGGCGGACGTCCGAGCCGATCCGGGCGACCTCGGTGGCGATCCGGCCGACCATCGGGTCGTCCCGGAGGTCCGGCGCCGTGTTGTCCCGGACGGCGCGGGTCATGCCGGTGACGCGGGTGACGAGGACGCGCAGGTGTTCGGCGACGGCGACGTCCCGCTCGAGGATCGTCCGGTGCCGTCCGCCGCGGGGGTTCATGGCGAGCGAGTCCCGGGCCGAGGTGAGTGCTGCCTCCGTCCGGGCGTGCTGCTGCCGGAGCGCCCGGGCCTGCAGCAGCGCCGCGTGCCACTGCTCGTGGTCCCACCCCTCGGTGAGTCCGACGGCGATGCGCTCGAACGCCGCCGCGGTGTCGCGGGCCAGGCGGGCGACGGCCAGGTGAGCGGGTTCGAGCAGCACCGGCGGCACGATGACGGCGTTCACGACGAGGGCGACGACGGCTCCGATCACGGTCTCGAGGATCCGGTCGGCCGAGTAGTTCGGTGTGACGACGCCGGCGGTGAGCACGAGCATCCCGCTGATGCCGACCTGGGTGGCGGAGGTGGGCGTGAGGCGCAGGGCCCAGGCGAGCAGGATCGCCAGGACGACGACGAGCAGCACGATCCACACCGCGTCACCGAGCAGCAGGTGCACCCCGGTCGCCAGGACCACGCCGAGCAGGACCCCGGCACTGCGCTCCAGGCCCTTCACGAACGACTGGTTGATGCTCGGCTGCACGACGAGCAGGGCGGCGATCGCGGCGAACGTCGGGAACGGTCCCCGGATCAGCAGCTCGCACAGCAGCACCGCCGCGACCACCGCCACCGCGGTCTTCACGACCTGCAGGAAGGGGGTGCGGCTGGAGCTGCGGAGGCGCCTGACCGGGTTCACCCCTCCACGCTAGCCAGGACCCGCACGCCGAGCCGACCGACTACGCCACGAATCCGCGCACACACGGTTGACTGTCGCCGTGTGGCCGAACCATGAGCGCGTCATCCCCGAGGCCTTCGCCGGGTCGGGGACGAGCGTCGTCGCTGCCCGCGCGCACTCGGTCGAACCGTCGGGCAACGGCTACCTCTACGGCTACGAGGTGGACACCGTCGACCGGAACGGCCAGCGCGCCACGGTCCTGACGTACGTCGACACGGGCGGCACCCACGACCAGAACAGCGCCATCGTCACCGATCCCGCGTCGGGGGAGCCGGTGTCGGTGTGGGCCTACCCGAACGACCCGGGCCTCCCGGTCCTGCCGCAGGTGACGTACCGGGACGCCGTCGCGGAACTGCTGACCACCCTCGGCATGCCGGTGACGGACCCGACCCTGACGGTGGCCGCGTACCGACCCGGCAAGCGCGCCGTGGTCCGTGTCGACGCGCCGGAGCGCACCCTCTTCATCAAGATCGTCCGCCCGCACCGGGTCGCCCCGATCGTCCGGACGCACGAGCAGTTCGCCGCGGCCGGTCTGCCGGTGCCCCGCGTGCTGTCGAGCCGCGGGGACGGGCTGCTCGTCCTCGAACTCGTCCGGGGCGTGCCGGCCGGCAGCCGGATCACCGAGATCGCCGACGACCCGCGCTTCGTGGCGTCGCTGGCGGCACTCACCGGTCGCATCGCCGCGGTGCCGATGACGCAGCAGGCCCGAGCCGATGCGATGGACCACGCGGACTGGCACCGCCGGACCCTGACGACCGCACTGCCCGGCGACGCCGAGGAGATCGACCGCCTGTACGACGCGATCGGACGTCGGTCGATCGGCTGGAACGCGGCACAGAAGCAGGTGGTGCACGGCGACCTGCACCTCGAGCAGGTGTTCGTCGACGAAGACGAGCCGTGGCGCATCTCGGGTCTGCTCGACATCGACACCGCCGGGTGGGGCTACCCGGTCCGCGACGTCGGTGCGGTCGTCGCGCACCTCGTCGTGACCGGGCTGTGGCACCGCTCCCGAGGCGACGTCGACCGCGGGGCCGCCGCCGAGCGCCTCGCGGACGCGGTCGCCCGCGATTGGGCAGCCCGGAACCCGCAGGAGGCCGAGCGCCTCGGTCCGGCGATCGGCGCGCAGCTCCTCGCACACGCGGGTGGGCAGGCGACCACCGGGTCGGCGAACGGGATCGCGACGGCGGAACAGCTGCTCGCGGCGACGCGAGCCGCCCTGGCGGAACCGGCCCCGGGCCTCCCGTCCGGTGCCGGCCGGCCGCGGTCCGCACCGCGCGTCTGACGCGGTCCGTACCGCGCGTCTGGCCTGGTCCGTACCGCACGTCTGACCCGGTCCGCGCCGCCGTCGTCCCGGTCGCGTCGTGAACCGGCCGGGAGGCCCGCCACGCGCGGGGTGTGGAGAGTCGCCTCCGTCGGTGGCTGGGGAGTAAACTGACCGCGCACGCACGGCGTGCTCGCATGTCGCGGCGATCCCTGCCGCGACGACCGGTCGCTGGCCGGTGCGGGCCGCAGCCGCGTCGCCTGGCAGGTCAGACCTCCAGGACGTTCTCCGGGGGACCTCCTCCGGGATGGGGGCGTGCGTGAGACGCCGCCGGACTCCCGCGCAGACCGTCACATCGACCACCGGCCCGCACCTGGGCCCGCGATGCGGCCTGTCGGATCGATCCGGCGTGCTGCGGGCCACGGCGGCCCGTGGTGGACACCGGTGCGACGGCCACGACACGCGGCAGCCGCACCACACGACTTCCGCCCGTACCGGGTGGCTCGCCCCGACGAGGGCGGAACAGGAGGAGCCTTGGCTCGATCAGGTACCCGTCGCGCTGCCGGTGGCACGCGGACGGCTGCGCGCCGGACCCGGCCGCTCGACAACGACGGCCTCATCCCCGTCCTCGCCCGCGCCGTTCGTGAGGTCGAAGCCGCAGCACAGCGCGGCCCCCTCAAGGCGACGAACCGCACGAAGTTCCAGGCGGTCGCACTGCTCATGCGCGAGGAGCGTGCCCGCGTCAAGGCGGACGCCACGCTCACCGACTCGCAGCGTGCAGAGCAGCTGAAGCGCCTGGACGGTGTCGCGACGATCCTCGCGAAGACCGCGGCGCGGGACACCAGCGTCATCCAGCTCCTCACCGAAGAGGCGCAGGTCTCCGAGGCGACCCGCACCGTGAAGCGCGACATGATGATCGACGCCGGTCTCGAACTGCAGCCGGAGGACCTGGTCATCGCGGCCGAGCCCGCCGCCGCGGTCGAAGCCCCCGAGCGGTCCGTCGTGCCGCAGTCGGTCGTGCGTCGTCAGCTCGCCAACCCGTTCCTGCCGCCGGACTTCGCGCTCGCCGACCAGCCCGTCGCGCACCCGCGGCGCCTGGCGAACTGGGAGCTCTTCGGTCCGCTCTTCAAGTCCTTCGAGTACGGCGCCGGCGGGGGAGCGGCCTCGATGCCGCTGCCTGAGTCGACGACGCTGCAGACCCCGGCGGGTGCCTCGCTGATGAAGCACCAGGCGGAACTCGTCACCTCGGCAGCACAGGGGCACCGCACCTTCCTGCTCGCCGACGAGCCGGGCCTCGGCAAGACCGCGCAGTCGCTGATCGCCGCCGACGCTGCCAAGGCCTTCCCGCTGCTCGTCGTCGTGCCGAACGTCGTCAAGACGAACTGGGCCCGTGAGGCCGAGCGCTGGGTCCCGAACCACCGCGCCACGGTCATCCACGGCGACGGCCAGGACCTCGACGGGTTCGCCGACATCATCATCGTGAACTACGAGATCCTGGACCGGCACGTCGGCTGGCTCGGGTCCTTCGGGTTCAAGGGCATGGTCGTCGACGAGGCGCACTTCATCAAGAACAAGGACTCGCAGCGGTCGAAGTTCGTGCTGCAGCTCGCCGAGAAGATCCGCGAGCGCACCGCGAACCCGCTGCTCATGGCCCTGACCGGTACGCCGCTCATCAACTCGGTCGAGGACTTCCGCACCATCTGGGAGTTCCTCGGCTGGATCGACGACAAGAAGCCCCGCGCGCAGCTCATGAACGAGCTCGAGGAGATCGGGCTGACCCCGGCCGACCAGGGCTTCTTCAGCGAGGCACGGAAGGCCGTGATCGACCTCGGCATCGTCCGTCGCCGCAAGGTGGACGTGGCCGCGGACATCCCGGCACGCCGGATCGCCGACATCCCGGTCGAGCTCGACGGTGACGAGGGCCGCTCCATCCGCGACGCCGAGCGCGAGCTCACCGCGAAGCTCGTCAAGCGGTACCACCAGGCGCTCGCCGCCCGCACCGGCCAGGCGCCGGTCGAGGGCATCGACGAGAAGCTCGTCCGCCAGGTCGCCCGCTGGGAGCTCGAGGACCAGGACGCCTCGTCCACCGGCGAGAACGTGTTCTCGATGGTGCGTCGCATCGGTCGTGCCAAGGCGCAGCTCGCGGCGGACTACGCGGCGCAGCTCGCCTCGAACGTCGGCAAGGTCGTGTTCTTCGCGAAGCACCTCGACGTGATGGACCAGGCGGAAGAGGTCTTCGCCCGCCGGCACCTGCGCACCGCGACGATCCGTGGCGACCAGACCCCGGCGCAGCGCACGGCCGAGATCGACTCGTTCGTGAACGACCCGGACGTCGCCGTCATCGTCTGCTCGATGACCGCGGCCGGAGTCGGCCTGAACCTGCAGGTCGCCTCCAACGTCGTCCTCGCCGAACTGTCGTGGACGAGCGCCGAGCAGACGCAGGCGATCGACCGCGTGCACCGCATCGGTCAGGAAGAGCCCGTCACCGCATGGCGCATCATCGCCGCGCAGACGATCGACACCAAGATCGCGGAGCTCATCGACTCGAAGGCCGGGCTGGCCGCACGCGCGCTCGACGGCTCGGACGACGAGGTCGTCGACTCCGGCGACATCCAGCTCGACGCGATGGCGGCGCTGCTGCTCGACGCGCTGTCGCGGTAGCGGCCGGCCGGCGCGGGCGGCCGGCTGGCGCCGTTCGGCTGCGCACAACAGAAACCCGCTCGAACCATGGGAGACCGTGGTTCGAGCG